>JAGWYC010000343.1 GCA_018969565.1 Bacteroidota bacterium
GAAGACGTACTCAAGGATAAAAAGTTCAATTATATACTCACCCGAATGAACAATACCCTGGTGTCAGAGGCCGATTCGGAAAAGTACCTAAAAGCTCTGGCTAAATACAACTGGACACAGGTGAGCAACTATGTGAAATTCTTCAATTAACAACATAAACATGTACCCAATAAAATTCGGAACTGACGGCTGGCGAGATATTATCGCAGATACTTTCACCACAGAAAATGTAATGCGCGTTGCCGAAGGAACAGCCATACACCTTAAAAACCTGAATGCATCGCCGGTTTGCGTGGTTGGCTATGACTGTCGTTTCGGAGGATTCATGTTCGCTTCCCTTACCGCCCGCATTTTTGCTGCACATGGCATCAAAACCTACCTGGCTGATGGCTTTGTATCCACGCCCATGGTCAGCCTGGCTACCAATAAATTATCTGCCCATTTTGGAATCATTATCACCGCAAGTCACAACCCTCCATCGTATAATGGCTATAAAATAAAAGCTTCCTATGGTGGTCCTGCAGTTCCCGATGATGTGGCTAAGGTGGAAGCATTAATACCCAACCATATTCCGCAGCTTCCTGAAGCGTTGGAAGTATATATCAATTCGGGAATTGTCAGCTACCTTAATATGGAAGAAATGTATCTGGAGCATGTCCGTGGGTCTTTTAACATGGAATTGCTTTCCGCTTTCGGCCCCAAGCTGGCATACGATGCCATGTATGGCGCAGGTCAGCGGGTTATAAGGCAACTGATGCCCGATGCTACGCTCCTGCATTGTGAAAACAACCCCGGTTTTATGGGTCGTGCGCCGGAGCCCATATTGAAAAACCTGCCCGAACTTTCCGAAACACTTCAACATAATGAGCAACTTTCCTGTGGGCTTGCCACGGACGGAGATGCAGACCGGATAGGCTTTTTTGATGAGGAGGGCAGATTTGTGGACAGTCATCACATTATCCTATTGCTCATAAAATACCTTACCGAATATAAAGGACTTAAAGGTACGGTGGTAAAGAGTTTCAGTGTAAGCGACAAGGTAGATGTACTCTGTCGTTTGAAAGGTTTGGATAGCATTACCACGAAAATCGGCTTTAAGTACATCTGCGAATACATGGTCAACGGGGATGTGCTCATAGGTGCAGAAGAAAGCGGAGGAATTGCGGTGAAGGGGCATATTCCGGAGCGCGATGGAGTATGGATTGGGCTGGTTTTGATGGAATATATGGCACTGACCGGGAAGAGTATCCGACAACTGATTGACGATGTGTACACAGAAACAGGCAGTTTTGCGGTGGAGCGATATGATTTACACCTGAACAATGAACAGAAAAATGCCATTGTTGCGGCTTGTCGTCAACAATCTTATACCCATTTCGGCGCCTATAAAATTCATTCAGTAGAAGATGTGGATGGATATAAGTTCAGACTGGATCATGGTTGCTGGGTGATGATCAGACCATCCGGTACGGAACCCGTGTTGCGCGTTTACGCTGAAGGAAGCAACAGTGAAGAGGCGTTCCGCATACTGGACGCTACGCGCGCTCACATTCTGCAATGAAAAAATCACTGCTGCTCTTGCTGTTGTGTTGCATTGGTATAATGCTGAATGCTTCAGACAGCAGCAGTACTTATCAAAAAAGACAACACTTTGTTCAGGGGGCAGTTTTTGCCGGCACACCGATTATTTACGGCGGCTTGTATTCATTATGGTATGCTGATTATCCGATGAAGTCCTTTCATTGGACCAACGACAGCCGGGAATGGCGGGGTATGGATAAATGTGGACATTCCTTTTCGGCATTTCAATTGTCTAATCAAACCTATCAATGGTATCGCTGGAGCGGATTTTCCCAAAGGAAAAGCGCAGGGCTCAGCGCCATCAGCGCACTATATTTTCAGAATCCCCTGGAAATATTCGACGGTTTCAGCCAAGGCTGGGGTGCCAGTAAAGCTGATTTAATTGCCAATGCTTCGGGAGCAATGCTGTCTTCAATACAACTATATTTCTGGGGTGAAAATAAACTGTTGCTACGTTTCAGTTATGCATCAAGCCCTTTTGCGGCAAGCCGTCCGGGAATACTGGGTTCCAATGCAGCGGAACGCCTGATGAAAGATTACAATGGA
>JAGWYC010000344.1 GCA_018969565.1 Bacteroidota bacterium
TCAGATGCCTCCGGGCGGGTTTGTTTGTCGGGAACAGCAAATCAGCAGGAGCATGCCCTGGATATCAGTCATTTGAAGCCGGGAGTTTACTGGCTTCGCGCAGGAGGCAGGGCCCAGAAATTAGTGGTGGCGTTTTGAGCGTTTAATGAAGCAGTGTCTTCATGCTGATGTCCACGCTTTTTACGGAGTGGGTCAGGAAGCCCAGCGAGATGAAATCTACCCCTGTTGGGGCATAATCGCGGATATTGCTCATGTTAATGCCCCCTGAGGCTTCTGTTTCCATGCGGCCGGCAACAAGCTGAACGCCTTCCTTTACCAGATCCGGGTGGAAATTGTCAAACATCACCCTTTGAACTTCCGGGAAACGCAATACTTCTTCTACATCTTGCAGGTTACGGGCTTCCACTTCTATTGCCAGATTGCGTCCGCTGCGCTGGAGATAGTCGAGGGTCTTCTTAATAGCTTTAGAAATACCTCCGGCGTGGTCAATATGATTATCTTTAAGCATAATCATATCGAACAGGCCAAAACGATGGTTGTATCCGCCGCCCAGGGTAACGGCCCACTTTTCCAAAGGCCTTAATCCCGGTGTGGTTTTACGGGTATCAAGCAGTTTTACAGGATAGGGTTTTACTGCTTCCACAGCCTTCGCGGTGGTGCTTGCAATGCCGCTCAGACGCTGCATGCAGTTCAGAATCAGACGTTCGGCACCCAGCAGGCTGCGCACACTTCCACGCGCAGTAGCTACGCGGGTTCCGGGTTCAACAAGAGTTCCATCCGGAACGATGACCTCAAGACGGGCCTCAGGGTCCAGGGTATGAAGGATTCCCGCCGCCAGTTCAAGGCCGGCAACGATACCCGCCTCTTTGTACAGAATGTAAGCCGCCCCTTTCGCTTCAGGGCTGATAGCGGCCATCGCACTGTGGTCGCCGTCGCCTATGTCTTCAGCAAGCGCGCGTTGAATGAAATCGTGGATGTATGCTGAGTGAAATGAAAAAGATTCCATCAGGGTTTCAGGGTTCAATTTTCAACTCCTGTATTTCCAGTCCGGAAGCACCCTTCTTCATAAATAAGCTGACGCGATAGCTGCCACTCGCTGTTTCGAGCTTCAGGATGGCATAATAGGCGCCGTTGTCGCTGCTGCCCTGACTGTTGATGGTGCAGCTTTTAGGCGGATGGCTCTGAAAAAAACGAGATAGAATCATGGTTGCCTGTGCCTTGCTGTAATAACCGTCACTCTGAGGAGTGAGTAACTGAATACTGGAGTGCATTTGGTTGCCAATCGAGTTGGCATCGCCCTGAGCGAACCACTGACGCAGATTGTCAATATCCCCCTGAGGGGTACCCAGACTATTCAGAGAAAGAATGCCGGCCCATAGAAAACTGCTCAAAAACTGGAACATGTTGGTTTCCGTTTTATTAATCCAATTTTGTGCCAAAGATATGTCCACGCTGAAACCATTTGCACATATTCGCTATATCCTTTTTGATCTGGATGATACTCTGTGGGATTTTGAGCGCAACGCCGAAGAAGCGCTAACCGAACTTTTTCATCGGCATCATCTGGAACGCCGCACCGGACAAGGGCAGGAGGTGTTTCTCGAGCATTATCAGCGAATCAACAGAGCATACTGGAGTATGTACGAACAAGGCCTGGTGGACAAACATCGGCTGCGCACCGAGCGATTTACCGAGGCATTCAGGGCCGTGGGCTTGCCTGATGAAGAGCATCCGGAGCGGGCCTGGGAGGAATATCTGGAGATTTGTCCGTTGAAAACCAACCTGGTTCCGGGGGCACGTGCACTACTCGAGGCCTTGGATGGTCGCTACACCATGGCCCTGGTTACCAATGGCTTTGAAGCTGTTCAGCGCACCAAGATAAACGTTTCAGATCTGGCACGTTATTTCCGGGTGATGGTCAGCAGTGAATCCTGTGGACATCCTAAGCCATCGCCCTTGATTTTTCAGACAGCCATGGAGGCCATTGGAGCTAAGCCGGAAGAGACGCTGGTGATCGGAGATAAGTTGGATACCGACATACAAGGTGCCTGGGCTGCCGGGCTGGATGCAATCTGGTATTGCCCGAATCA
>JAGWYC010000345.1 GCA_018969565.1 Bacteroidota bacterium
TCGGGGCTTACGCCGAGGATGGCATAACCGGAATCCAGAAATCGTTGGTAATTATCCCGGAGGTTGCAGGCTTCTGCGGTGCAACCGGGTGTATCGTCTTTTGGATAGAAGTATAGAACCAGCTTCTTGCCTTTAAAATCGGCGAGGCTCAAGGTTTTTCCATCTTGATTGAGGGCGGAGAAATCGGGGGCTTTTTGCCCAATGGCGGGTAAACTCATGATAAAAAAACACGCTCAAACAGAAAAGGTTCATCACCGTAATCCGAAGCGCCTGAACTTCATTTGTATTCTGTTTTATGTTTGAATTAAACGAAGAAGCCAGGCGCGTTATTCAGGTGCTTACGCAGGAAAGGCCGGCGGTATCACTCCTGACCGGGCCTGCGGGCAGTGGCAAGAGCACCCTGATTCAGCGTTTGCGGGAAGACGTATTTCCTGGGATGCTGCTGGCTGCGCCTACCGGCATTGCCGCGCTGAATATCCGCGGACAGACCCTGCATTCACTGTTCAGGCTTCCGCTGGGGCCTTTGATTCCCGGCGATGAGCGGGTGTTCAAGTTGCGCTTCCGGAAGGAGCAATTGCAACTGTTCCGCAAGATGGAACTGCTGGTTATAGATGAAATTAGCATGGTTCGCGCTGATACGCTGGACGCTGTGGACGGTGTTTTGCGCATGGTGATGGGCAAGGATGAACCCTTTGGCGGCAAGCGGCTTCTATTATGCGGAGACCCCTTTCAGTTGCCTCCCGTGGTTACCGGTGCAGAGATGCCATTGATTCGGGAATATTATGAAGCACCTTATTTTTTCAAAGCGCGCGTTCTGGAAGAAACCGGCTTCAGCAGCTTAAAACTGCATACCATTCACCGGCAGCGCGACCGGAACTTTATCAGCATTCTGGAACACATCAAGCGGGGCATGCCCGAGCCTGAGCATCTGGAAACCCTGAATCGCCAACTCCGCGCCTATGATGGCAGCGATTTCGGTATTATCCTTTGCAGCCTGCGGGCACAGGCCGAGCGCATTAACCAGATGAGGATGGAAGCCCTTCCCGGGCAGGCGAAATCGTACACCGGGGTCCTTAAGAATCAATTCAGGCAGGATTTATTGCCGGTAGATGCACAACTTCAACTCAAGCCCGGCGCTCAGGTGATGATGATGCGCAACGACCCGGAGCGCCGCTGGATGAACGGCACCCTGGCCAGAGTGGAAAGCCTGGGTGATGACCATGTAAACGTAATCACGGAAGATGGCGAATGCTGCAGGGTAAATCAGGCCATCTGGGAACATATTGAATATCAATGGGATGCTGAGCGAAAACAGATTAAAGAGCAGGTTACCGGCAGCTACACTCAATATCCCATCAAGCCGGCCTGGGCCATCACCATCCACAAGAGTCAGGGTTTGAGTTTTGAGCGGGTACATGTAAACCTTGGCACTCATGTATTTGCGCCCGGCCAGTTATACGTTGCGCTCAGCCGCTGCACTTCGCTGGAAGGTCTGACCATGGAACGCCTGCTCAAGCCCGGTGATTTTATCACCGACCCTTCGTTAACTGAATTCGCCGAGCGGCTCTGAGCCACTTAATCCACGCGCTCGATGCGGGCGCCGAGGGCGTTTAACCGGGTTTCAATATGCTCGTAGCCTCGGTCAATCTGTTCAATGTTCTTGATGATGCTGGTTCCCTTGGCGCTCATGGCCGCAATGAGCAGCGCCACTCCGGCACGTATGTCGGGACTGCTCATGGTGATGCCTCGCAATCTGGTTTTACGGTCCAGTCCGATTACCGTGGCCCGGTGCGGATCACACAGGATAATCTGCGCACCCATATCTATCAGGTTATCTACAAAGAACAGTCGGCTTTCAAACATTTTCTGATGGATAAGCACCGTGCCGCGAGCCTGGGTAGCTGTTACCAGTGCAATGCTGATCAGGTCAGGCGTGAAACCCGGCCAGATGGCATCGCTGACGGTAAGGATGGAACCATCAATGAATGATTCTATTTCGTAATGTTCCTGAGCAGGAATGAAGATGTCATCGCCACGGAACTCCATCTTTATCCCGAGTCGGCCAAAGACTCTTGG
>JAGWYC010000029.1 GCA_018969565.1 Bacteroidota bacterium
TGATTTTGAAAACGCCGAAGGCAATCTGGGTATCGCCAATGCCCTCCTGGGACATTTGAGTGAGAAACTTCCGGTTAGCAGGCTCCAGCGAGACCTTACCGACAGCACCGTGTTGCGCAACATCGGTGTGCCTCTTGCTCACAGCCTGATTGCATGGAACAGCATCCTGAAAGGTATGGATAAATTACTGCTGAATGAGGATGCCATACGTCTGGACCTTGAAGAGAATTGGGCTGTGGTTGCCGAAGCCTTACAGACCATTCTGCGCAGAGAAGCGTATCCCAATCCCTACGAGAAACTGAAAGAGCTTACCCGCACCAACGAACGCATCAACAAACAAACCATTGCTGCATTTATCCATGATTTGGATGTATCCGATGCGCTGAAAGCTGAATTGAGTGCCATCACTCCATTCAATTATACTGGTATCCGGTTCTCTTTTGAACAGCAATGAACTACAGGAAACTGCTCCTGAAGGGTAGCCTGATTACAGGAATTGCATTGTGTGTGTTGTTCCTGATATACATGCTGTTCAGAAGCAGTTTTCTGAATATGGGTTTAACCAAAGCCCAACGGAAGCTGAAGCGCGACTACGGTATTATCATGAACGTACAGTCTGCAGGCTTTACAGGTTTGTTCTCACTGCGACTGGAAGGCATCAGTCTGGTACCGGAATCGGCAGATACCATGCTGACCATGGATACGGTGGATTTGAGCCTGAGGTTCTTTCCCTTGCTGACCGGAAACGTTCAGCTTAAATACCTTTATCTGGGACGACCGAAACTGAGTATTTATAATGAACCCAATCGCTGCAACTGGTGCGGTATCAGAAGACCTAAAACACAAAGCAGCAGCAAACGCTCCACGGCGGAAGTGCTTTTTCGCTTGATTGAATCTACCCTTGATCAGGTACCGGCTGAAATGTTGGTGAATCATGCTTCTTTGCTCTATACCGATAGCAGCGGAGCGGCTCAAGTTTCCGTTCCTCAATTCTTGCTGGAACACCAGGAATTCAAAACTGTATTCAGCACACGCAGCAATCATGGCGTGCAGCAATGGCAGGCAGATGGCACGCTGGAACCGGCCGACCTCAAAGGTAAGTTCCGCTTATTCGCCCTGAATAATAAACAGAATGCCTCCCCGAAATTAAGCGACTGGTTCGGTATAAGGGCAGGATGGCGTATGCTGAGCGGCTCTTTCAGCAATATTCGTTTCGAGCAGGAAACGCTGAATATAAGTCTGGAAGGCGCTGTAGAACAGATGCTGGTGCAACACGAGCGGCTCAGTGATTCTGTGGTGGTAATTCCCAGTGCAAGAGCAAACCTGCACATACGTGTTGGACGCAATCAGGTGGAATTGGATTCAACTTCTACCGGAAGTATTGACAAGCTTCAATGGAATATGTATGCACGTTATGCCTGGCAGCCTGAACGTGATTATACCCTGGCCCTGAATATTCCCTGGACACCTGCTCAGGATTTTCTGGGAAGCCTTCCTCCGGCCTTGTTCGCCAACCTCTCAGGAATTCGTGCTGAAGGAAAACTGCGCTACCGGTTCAAGGTGCATCTGAACGACCGCAACCCGGATGCCGCCACCTTGTTCAGTGCCATGGATGAACAGAATGTGCACATCAGCCGTTACGGAACCGCCAAACTTCAAGATCTGCACCTTCCCTTTTCCTACTATTTCTTCCTGAACGGTAACCTGCAGCGCAGCGTTTATGTCGGACCGGAAAATGCGAATTTCCGCCGGCTGGATCAAATTGCACCGGAACTGAGAAACGCGGTGCTTACCGGCGAAGATCCTAACTTTTATTACCACAAAGGCTTTGAACCTGAGGCGCTGCGCGGTGCACTGATTGCCAATTACAAAGCCGGACGTTTTCGCCGCGGCGGATCTACCATCACCATGCAACTGGTGAAGAACTTGTTTTTAAGCAGAAGGAAAACCCTGGCGCGCAAACTTGAAGAAGTGCTGCTGGTATGGCTGCTGGAACACCATACCGGTATTAGCAAGAATCGCCTACTCGAAATATACCTGAACATCATAGAATGGGGTCCCGGCATCATTGGTGCCAATGAAGCGGCTCAGTTTTATTTCGCCAAAGATGCCGCTGCGCTGGATCCGATTGAAAGCGCCTATCTGGCAGCGATTGTACCAAGCCCAAGGCGCTTTGCCGGCTGGTTCGACGGTAAAGGAAAACTAGCGCGCAATGACCTGCATTTCAGGGTCATTCGTCAGGTAATGCAAAACAAAGGAATGGCACCGGTAGATACCTCCGCACAGGTTCCCAATCTTTACCTGCGCGGAAGAGCTCTGCAACTGCTGCCCAAAGAAGTTATCATCAGCCCCCCAACAAACGAAACAGAAACATGGATAGAGTAATTCATATTGGAGATAAAGTTCGATTTCTCAACGAAAACCTTTCAGGCACGGTAAGCTCTCTGCACCGTGATGGCATGGTGGGCGTGACCATCGAGGACGGATTTGAGTTGCAAGTGCTGGCGCGCGAATTGGTTGTTACCGAAGCCTTGGTGAAACAGCCCAGTGAAACGCCGAAGACAGAAAAGCCCAAAGCACCCCAGGAACTCAACAAAGGCGTGTTCCTGTTGGCCGTTCGCGATGACAAACAACACTGGCAGTTAAGCCTGCTGAATCGGATGGGGCATCCCCTGTTTTTTGCCTTCTACCGACAAACACCGGCAGCCACCGAACTTTTAGCGCATGGTTCCATGAACGATGGACAGGAACTGCCGGTGGCCTCCATGGGACAGGCATTGCCCGATAAATGGGGAAAATGGTGCCTGCAATATTTATCCATCCGACAATTTCCCGGAAGCATCCCTAACCTGGAGCAGTGCTGGCGCAGCTTCAAACAGGGCGATTTTCAGCATACCCCATTCCGCAACAATGGCCAACCCCTGTTTGCCTTTAAAATGGAAGTGGGCTATCAGGAACCTGAATCAGAAACCAAAGAGCCTCTACAAACTCCAACGGCAGATAAACCTTATGTACCGGTAAATTTCAGCAGGCCGGAGGAAGAAATTGACCTGCATGCCGACGCACTGGAACTGGATACCGCATTGCCGGGAGATATCATCCTGAAAAAACAAATGGAAGCCTTCCAGCGTCACCTCGAGCTTGCTGTAGCTTATGGACTCCATCGCATTACAGTTATCCATGGTGTAGGAAATGGTGTCTTGAAGAACCTGATTCTGCTTCAACTGAAAGGCCATCCGGGGGTGCGCACCTGGGATCAGGCCGACCACAGGGAATACGGTCAAGGCGCATTGCGCATCACGTTAAAGCAACAACGAGCCTCATGAAAGCACTGAGCCTTTTACTGCTGCTGCCGCAGTTTGCTTTCGCCCAGATTTATGCCCCTGCGGATTCCATCCGCTCCAAAGACACCATCTGCTTTGCTGCTGTAGGTGACCTGATGCTGGGTACCAATTACCCCGGCCCGGAATTCCTGGCACCGAATGACGGCACCTTGCTGCTTAAACCGGTATGGCCATGGCTGCGCAGTGCCGACGTCGCCTTTGGAAATGTAGAAGGTACCATCTTCAAAGGCCCAGGAACGGTGAAGAATTGTCAGGATCCTACCAAATGCTACGCCTTCCGCAGTCCGGAACACTATGCCGCTCATCTGAATAATGCCGGCTTTGACCTTTTGAGTCTGGCCAATAACCACATGGGCGATTTTGGCGACGAAGGCCGGCGCGCCACCCTGCGCAACCTGGAAAAACAAGGCATGGCCGCAGCCGGTTTGCTGATTAAACCATTTGCGATGATCGAACGCAAGGGTCTGAAGATTGGCCTGCTGGCCTTCGCACCAAACTCAGGGTGTCTGAGCCTGAATAATGTGGAAGAAGCTCAACGACTGGTGAAGCGCTATCGCGACAGTGTGGATGTGCTGCTGGTTTCCTTTCACGGGGGTGCTGAAGGCAGCGGCCACCGGAATGTTCCTAAACAGAAAGAACTGTTCCTGGGAGAAAACAGGGGCGATGTGTATGCCTTTGCCCATCTGATGATAGACGCCGGCGCAGACCTTATTCTTGGTCATGGCCCCCACGTTACCCGAGCCTTGGAAGTATATAAAGGCAGATTTATCGCCTACAGCATGGGTAATTTCTGCACCTATGCCCGCTTTAACCTGAAAGGAGTAAACGGAATGGCACCCCTGCTGCGCATCTTTACCGACCGAAATGGCGCATTCCTGTACGCGCACATTATTCCAACCCGTCAATACGGAGAAGGTGGACCTGTTTTAGACCCGGAAGGCGCGGTAATTCAGGAAATTAAAACGCTCACTCAGACTGATTTCGCGGGCGGCGGGCTCAGGTTGGAATCAGAATTCCTCCTGGCACCACTGCCTAAAACTCGGGTAGCGCCATAGAATACGAATGTAAGGACCTGGCCCTGCTGCTGTATTCCATTACATCGAATTGCCCCTCCGCGAGGCGCTGTAATTTCTTCAGCGACAGCTTTTTTCCGGCTTTAGGGAAATTCCGGAAACGCACGATGTCCTCAGAGCGGCCATCCAGCCTGATGTTGTGCTGTTCCCGGCGCAATTGTACACCTTGGTCATACACTTCTTCTGTGAAGTCTAATTCATTGGCCAGGGCATCCATGCGCCAGCTTTCTGCCGCATCGAAGCACTGATTATCCAGGTAGTTTACCCCTTCCAGATCCCCGCTGAGCCAACGACCATGCTTCAGGCCGTTGCGGTATTTACCGGCTTCAGTTAAGGTATTTCCGGGCGTAAAGAAGAACCAGACGCTGTCGCGCATGCCCTTGTTCATGAAACCAGTAAACTGCTTTGCTCCTGTGATGTGATAATCATATACCGCTCCGCTGTAATCGCGCATGGTTGAAGCTCCTGTGCTGTCGTAAAATGAGGTGTAGAAAATATCTTCAAAGGCCAGGTCTGTTTCTGTAGCGCAGGAATAACTGAATTCCTCATCCAGCACATAGCCCTCGTACAGCAGGTTTCCGCTGCCCGGACGGTAGCCACGGATGCGCCCTTTAAAACGAATACTGTCACCCGCGCCTGTTGGATTGCCCACCACACCGGGGGTGTAATCGACCTCCTTCATCTTTTGACCGCCTTCATTCCAATACGTCCACCAGCCGGTTTTTTGTTGCCCAAGCACACGCCCCTGCTGGCTCTTTTGGCCGTTCAGGTAGTAGTAGGTGTAATCGGCAGTCCAATAAGGTTTCAGCGTGAGCAGATGTTCCGCATTGCTCAAGTAGATTGCTCCATCTTCAAATGAAAGTATGGTTGATTCTTCTTCCCTGTTCCTGTTCGCAGCATAGCGCTGGCTGGAAGTGCGCTGATAGAGCCTCATTTCCTGTGGTCTAAGAACATCAAAACCGCCACGGCCATCGGGTTCTATACTTAGAAGTCTGACGGAATCTTCCGCTCTGAAATTCAACTCGGCTTTGATTCCACCTTTATCAAACCAGAATCTGGCTGTTCCGATAGCACAACCATCCTTAAAATGGATTTCCGAGGCCGGCACCTTTCGGGTTACAGGCATCATACTCATAACGAGATTGTCGGGGTTGTCGGTATCAACGTTCGCCTCCTGCACATGGTTGTACGACCGATAAGTACCATGCACGCGGCCTTCCCTCAGCGGCAATGAATCGCGAACAAGTCCATTGTCGTTATCCGTTACGAGCAAATGCTGGTCGGGCCTGCCCTGCCGCATCATGAAATGCAGCCTTGATGAGGAATAATTGCCCAGTTTCAGATTCTGGATTCCATCCGGCCGCCCATTTGCGTAGTTCAAGAACTCGTTGCTCTTTTCTTCGAAGGGATTTATATATATCCCTGTCCTCCGGCCCAGTTCATAGTGATTACTGAACCCGGTCACTTCCGCTTTCTTCCCGTATTGCCATTCAAAGCGCTCCGTTCCATGCTTGATGCCACCCAGGTAAGCCGCACTGATGCTACGCTGCAGCCGCTGCAGTCCCATAATGGCATCGCCCTGCAACTGCCCGCCCTGCCAGCTTGTATTGATGCTGATGTAATCGCGCACGCGCTTGCCGTGATAATTCCAGCGGCGATTGCTTTCCCGGCTGAAGGCGCTGAGCCAGTCCACGCTCCCGCGGGCCTTCGTGTGGATGATGGTATCGAAGGAAAACATCCAGGGCTTTTTAATACGCTCCAGGCTGAATTTGTGAAAACCGGACAAGTTTTTATCGCTGCCATTGGGAAATCGCTTTTTATGCAGGCGAAGATCCCAGGTTCCGTTAAAGGGGCGGTAGTTCAGGAAGAGTTTACTCTGAACCTGATTGGGAAAGCCATCGCTTAACTGGTCATATAAGAAGTAATCCGTCAGGTCGTAAGTTACATTGTTTTCCAATCCCCGCTGTTCCGGTGCTGCCGGGCTGATTGCAGCCTGCACCACAAAGCTCAGGGGCATATCATGAAATGTGGATGTCTGGGTGAGCAACAGCTTCCCGTCGGCTGTGCGGGATATGTTGCTCTTCCATTCCGGGCGCGTGCTTTTCAGGTTGGAGCCTGAACCACTGCGGTCAAACAGGATATAGGTGGTGTCCGCCGCATATACTTCCCGCTTCAGGTATTCAAAATACACCTTGCCGTGCTTGTCGCGGGTCACCGTAGAATCAAGATTCACCACCACGGGCACTTCCTGCTTCAGGATATAACGGTAATAATCTGCCGAGCGGTCTTCTTCGAATTCTACGGCGCCCTTGGGACTAAGGCGCGTTTCGATGGTCTTGCTGTAAATGGTGGTCAAAGAAAAATCCTTGATGGCGTAATATGCTTCCATAACCACCTGCCCCTGATCTTCCACCAGCAGATGAAAAAGGTTTCCTGCAGCGGTATCCAGATATAAGTGGCGATTGGTAACCAACACCTGCTTTAATTGATTGGAACTATGGTCCGGGATGCCAGTCAAGCGTTTACTGTAGGTTTCAATTCTGCGATTCTCGCCGAGGAAAATCCCTGAAAAGCGTAGCTGCCCATTTTCCAATTTGCGGGACACATAGCGATAGTGCTGCGATTCAGGGTCATC
This sequence comes from Bacteroidota bacterium, assembly GCA_018969565.1. Lineage (GTDB taxonomy): Bacteria > Bacteroidota > Bacteroidia > NS11-12g > UBA955 > REEB481. The sequence goes on from JAGWYC010000029.1 coordinate 7,053, forward strand.
CACGCTCAAACCGCATCCATCGGCGAAAATCCTGGAATCAAGGGTGGCCCAGCTCCGCGCGTTAAAGTACCAGTAACCTGAATCCAGGTAACCTTCTGTTACAGAATCCAGAAACAGAGTCTCTTCTTTGAGGTTCCCATTTACCTTCACCTGCCTCGGGGTCTTGTTTCCCTGCTCCCACCAGACCCTTTCAGAAGTTCCAAAGATTTGTTTCTTCATGATAATCGTGGCGGTATCCCAGGCCCATCCGTGTAGCTCGTTATCCTTATAAGTGAAGTACTGATTCCGGAACCCATCGGCCGAGAAATACTCATACAAACCGGTTCTCTTGCCCGACTGAAACATTCCGCGCTCGCGCAGGTTTCCCATGGGATCTAACACTTCAACAGCACCATCCGGTAAGTCTTCATGAAACCTGATGCGGGTAGTCTTTTCCGCTAATCCATAGCTGTTGATGTTATAATAAGTCCAAAGTCCTTCTTTCTTATCGTTTACATAACTCCCTTCCCAATAAACCACGCCCAAGCCGTTTTTCATGGTGTTTTGGGTATAAAATCTGGCCGTTCCTTCCTTGCGGTTATTCTTTAGGGAAAAGCTGACGGCAACATGCGTGGAATCCTCATGTGAGTAGGTTTGTAAACTGCGTTTAGGAACATTGCCAAATTCCGGCAATGGGTAAAAGGCGATATAATCACCATCGGGCAGTTGAAACGGACAAAATGGGATAGCCAGCAAGTTCCGGGATTCCAGCACCTGATGCTCGCCAGTATTGTTTTTCCAGAATGATTCCAGTCGGAATGGGAATACAAATACCTTTTTCCCCTGAAAATAAAAGGTTTCAGTTTCCTGTGCGCTTATGGAAGGGAAAGATGATGCACTTGTAAGCGACAGTGCAAGGAGGAATATTTTTTTCATTAAATGAATTGAATCAATGTGAAAACGGAATACCACAGGAATTAGTGTCTGCTGCGTGCCCTATGGACAAGCACAAATAAAAGCCCCCGGGAATTCCGGGTACATTCCGGTTTTAAAAGCGGAATGAAAGGGATTCCGGAACGCAGAGCAACCCGGTGCGGTTTCCTGCAAAATTGTACTGAGGTGTTGTGATGTAATGTGCCAGTTCTTCACAGGCTTCTGGTGAAAGAACTCCGCAATCCTGCAGGAGTTTCTGGGCAACGTGGTATTGTGGCCCCATTTTACCATCGTCTATCTTGATGCAGATGCCCAGTTTGCGTTCGGGTAGCCCGATGCAATACACGCCATCGGCGCCGGTTTTGCCAATCACCGATTTTCCTGCCACCCGCATCAGGTCGCTGCAATAGCGCTTGCTCCCGGCAATCATCATGGGGTAATTGCTTACCGCTTGGGTAATTCTGCGACATGCCGCGGCTACTTCCAGTTCAAATTTATCGGGATGAACGAGATTCCGATAGGCGATAGCCTGATTGCGCACCGGCATGGCGAAGATGGGCGCAGAACAACCGTCAAGACCGATTTGCAGTTCTGATTCAGGTATCTCGTAGAACAGGGAAACCCATTTCTTTATTTCCACATGCAACGGGTGTTCAGCCTGCAGGTAAGAATCTGTTGGCTGCTTGTGATATACGCACCAGGCAAGGAAACCCGCATGCTTTCCGCTGCAATTATTGTATATGGCGGAAGGTTCCAGACCGGCTTTGATGAGCGCCTGCGCGTCCTGTTTCAGGGTTGGAGCCTGTGCGCCGCAACCCAGGGCGCTTTCATCCAATCCTATCTTCTGAAAAATCCCCCTTACTACACGAAGGTGTTCTGCTTCTCCATTATGGCTGCCACACATCACGGCCAGTTCTTCTTCAGAAAAGCCAAAATGGTCGGCCGCGCCGCTCAACAACAGAGGCAACTGCTGGAAGAACTTCAGGGCCGAGCGTGGATAGCAAACCTGCTCCACATTACCCTGTTGGTAAATGATATTATTGTGTTCATCCACCACGCATACCACGCCGCGATGGAAACTCTCTACTACCGGGCCCCTGTAACTTTCCACAAGCACCGGATTACACGCAGGGTTTTGCATCAGTATTTCAGTTGTTATTGATCTTTTGAGACAGCAGGAAAATGACGGCCATGCGAATGGCTACCCCATTTTCCACCTGATCCAGGATTATTGAATGGGTACCGTCTGCCACATCGCTGCTCAGTTCCACGCCCCTGTTAATAGGTCCGGGGTGCATAATCACCGGATTATTGTTGAGGGAGTCTAGAATAGTTTTATTGATTCCGAAGTTCAATGTGTATTCACGCAAACTTGGGAAATAACGTATATCCTGCCGCTCCAGTTGAATACGCAGCACGTTTGCTACATCGGCCCATTCCAGCGCCTTACGCACATCAGTTTCCACCTTCACCCCAAGGCTTTCAATATGACGTGGCAAGAGCGTGGCAGGTCCGCAGACCATCACTTCTGCGCCTAGTTTCTGCAGGCAGAAAATATTGCTGAGTGCTACACGTGAATGCAGGATATCTCCGATAATCACCACTTTCTTTCCGCTTACAGTACCTAGTTTTTCCCTGATAGAAAATGCATCAAGCAGGGCTTGTGTAGGATGCTCGCGGGTTCCATCGCCCGCATTGACTACGGGCACATCTATGTGTTTTGCCAGAAATACGCAGGCGCCAGGTACAGGATGACGCATCACCACCATATCCACTTTCATGCTCAGGATATTTCTGACTGTATCAATCAGCGTTTCCCCTTTTGAAACACTGCTTCCCGAGGAAGAGAAATTCACCACATCGGCAGATAGTCTTTTTTCTGCCAATTCAAACGACACCCTGGTTCTTGTGGAATTTTCAAAGAAAATATTGGCGATGGTGATGTCGCGCAGGGTAGGAACTTTTCGAATTTTGCTGTTCAGCAGATTTTTGAAATTATCAGCAGTTTCAAAAATCAAATCCAGGTCTTCACGGTTCAGTTCGCGAATACCCAGCAAATTTCGTGTGCTGAGGAGTCTGTTCATCCCTGTTTTGTTTCCCTGATCCAAACCTTATAATCGTTTTCTATTAGTGAAACCTTTACCTGTTCCAGTTTTGCGCGGGTATCCACAGCTACGCCGGTATAGTCAGGGGCTATAGGCAACTCGCGGCTGTACCTGCGATCTACAAGTACCATGAGGGAAACTTTCGCCGGTCTTCCGAAACTCAACAATGCATCCATCGCGGAACGAACGCTGCGCCCTGTGAACAGCACGTCATCAATGAGCACCACTTGTTTATTTTCTGTACTGAAATTGATGTCGTTCTTCTTGGGAACCAGTAATTCTCCTCTGTTAAAATCATCCCTGAAGAAAGTGATGTCCAACTCGCCGTAATCTGGTAATACCGCTAAGTGAAGCTGTTTTAATTCTTCAAAAACCAACCTGCTCAGAATCACACCTCTAGGCTGAAGTCCTATCAGTGCCAGATCCGTCATATCCGCATGCTGTTCCATCAACTGATGTGCAAAGCGTTTCAGAATCAGGCGTATTTGTTTATCTCCGAGCAACAGCCTTGGTTCCATTATTCTTCGGATATCGCTACAATAATATCAAATTCTTCCCGGCTTACTTCTACCACTGACAGACGACCTTGACGCAGCAGGCCCATTTGAGCTAATGAAGGCTCTGATTTGATCCGGGCAAGCGTAACCGGTGATTTCAATGGTTGGTACGGAGCCACATCTACCCCTACCCAGGTTTCTGCGTCTGCGGTAGGATCCGGCCTGGATGTGCTGATTACTCGCGCAATTCCTACCACTTCCTTACCTTCATTACTATGATAGAAGAGGCATAATTCACCGATTTGCATAGAAGCAAGATTGTTTCTTGCCTGGTAGTTCCGTACACCATCCCAAAACGTTGAACCATCCTGCACTAGTTGATCCCAACTGTATTTATATGGTTCAGATTTGATCAGCCAATTTCTCATCTCAGTGAAGTGATATAAAAAACCCCGGCGTGCCGGGGTTTTTTGTTGAAGATTAAATCAGCCCTTTGGCCTCTTCAATCCATTTATGCCATTGTTCCAGACTGGTCATGGAGTCTTGAGTCTCCAGTTCTGCAATACGCTCATCTGTCAGCGCTGCCATATCAGCCGGGGTATTGATTCCAAGTGCCTGCAAACGTTTTTCGAAGGCGGGCCCGATGCCTGATATCTTCTTCAGATCATTTCCCGAATCAGAACTCTTGGTTTTGTTGTTTTCTGCTGCAGGAGCTTCTTTAACAACTTTGGGCGCAGGTGCATCCGACCGTTCTTCTTTTTCCATTCTTGCACGCAGTTCACTCAGTGCTTCAAGTTCTCCAAGAGTTGTCTTTTCAGCACTCTTGTTGATTTTCTTGATGGTTTTAGAAGCTGTTTTACGGGCTTTTTCACGTCCGGCTTCATCGGCAGCACCCCTTGCTTTTTCAGCACCCTTCCAGATGTTGGTGTGTGATGCGATGATCCGCTTCTGATCCTTGTTGAATTCAATTACTTCAAACTCAAGCACATCATCTTCGCGGGCGGAAGTATTATCCTTCTTCTTAATGTGACGGGTAGGAGCAAATGCTTCTACACCATAAGGCAATTGCACGGTTGCACCTTTATCGTTTACAGATGTTACGGTACCCTCATGTACGCTGCCAACACTGAAGATAGACTCGAAGGTATCCCATGGATTTTCTTCAAGCTGCTTGTGTCCAAGGCTCAGACGACGGTTCTGTGTATCAACTTCCAGAACTACCACTTCCAGCTTTTCACCTTTCTTGGTGAATTCAGCAGGATGCTTGATTTTCTTATTCCAGCTAAGGTCAGACACGTGTACGAGGCCGTCAATACCTTCTTCCAGTTCCACGAACAATCCGTAGCTGGTCAGGTTCTTAACGATGCCCGTGTGGCGTGAATTAACCGGATACTTGTCGGCGATGGTTCCCCAGGGATCTGGAGTCAGTTGCTTGATACCGAGCGACATTTTGTGCTCGTCTTTATCCAAAGCCAGCACTACACATTCTATCTCGTCTCCCACTTTGAGGAAATCCTGTGGATTGCGCAAATGGCTGCTCCAGCTCATTTCACTTACGTGAACGAGTCCTTCAACACCTGGCTTGATTTCAATGAATGCTCCGTAATCAGCCACAGTAACCACTTTACCTTTCACCCTGCTGCCAATCTGGATATCTTCTCCAAGGCTGTTCCAGGGGTGTTCGGAAAGCTGCTTCATGCCGAGGCTGATGCGCTTCTTCTCATCGTCGAAGTCAAGCACAACCACATTGATTTTCTGGTCGAGCTTAAGCACTTCCTCTGGATGATTGATGCGCCCCCAGGAAATGTCGGTGATGTGCAGCAGGCCGTCAATACCGCCAAGATCCACAAACACACCGAATGAAGTCATATTCTTCACAGTTCCTTCCAACACCTGACCTTTTTCCAGACGCTTCAGGATTTCCAGTTTCTGGGCTTCGATATCGTCTTCAATGAGGGCTTTGTGTGAAACAACCACGTTTTTGTAAACGTCGTTAACCTTCACAATTTTGAAATCCATATTCTTGCCTACATATTGATCGTAGTCGCGAACAGGCTTGGTATCAATCTGAGAACCGGGGAGGAACGTGTCTATGCCGAACACATCTACCACCAGACCGCCTTTGGTACGTGAACGAACATAGCCGGTAACCACCTGATCATCGTTCATGGCAGCCAGAATGCGATCCCAGGCAGTTTCAGCGAGTGCCTTACGACGACTGAGAATAAGCTGGCCATTGGCATCTTCTGCAATGTCCACAAATACCTCAACTTCATCACCGATTTTAAGTTCAGGAAGATCGCGGAATTCCTGACGAGGCACCAAACCATCAGATTTGAAGCCTACGTTAACCACCACGTCTTTATCGTTAATGGCTACCACATGACCTTTAACCACCTTTTTCTCTTCGATGGGGTTGAAAGTTCCGGCGTACTGCTGCTCCATAGACGCGCGCTCGGACTTGGTGTAGGTGCCGAAACCGGCGCCATCCATGTCCCAGTCAAA
>JAGWYC010000346.1 GCA_018969565.1 Bacteroidota bacterium
CAAAGTTGATTTTTATTTTGTAAAAATTGAACATTATTTCCCATAAAACGCCTGCTTGCTCCCCCTGGCAAATAGAATTAGTTGATACGAATGCCGCTTCAATTTTGTTTCCTTGCATGAATTGAGCGGCCTTCACATACCATGCTGCCACGTAGTCAAGAATACCAGTCCCTTTCGTTCCGCCAAACACTCGTTCCATGTCATTTTTCTGTTCATTTTTTTGAATTGATTTACCAATAAACGGCGGATTCCCGATAATATAAGACAGTTCTTCCTTACTTACCACCGTTTCCCAATCCAGCCTGAGCGCATTGGCATGCACAATATGCGCGGCTTTCTTCAGCGGCAGGCGCAGGAAGTACTGTCCGAAGGCATTGCTGATGAGCATGTTCATCTGGTGGTCTATGAGCCACATGGCTACTTCGGCGATGCGGGCGGGGAATTCTTCGTATTCGATGCCGTGGAACTGGTCCACATTGAGCCATACAATTTCGCCGATGTCGAAATAGCGCTGTCCTTCGGGGTTGAGCTCTTTGAGAATTTCAAACTCAAGCAGGCGCAGTTCGCGGTAAGTGATGATGAGGAAGTTGCCGCAGCCGCAGGCCGGGTCGAGGAACTGTAAGGTGCTGAGCTTCTTATGGAACTCGGCGAGCTTGTTGCGGTTGCCTTTAACGCTGTGGAATTCGTCCCATAATTCATCGAGAAACAGCGGTTTGATGAGCTTGAGGATATTCGCTTCGCTGGTGTAATGGGCCCCGAGGTTGCGGCGTTCCTTGGGGTTCATCACGCTCTGGAACATGGAGCCGAAAATGGCCGGTGAAATCTTGCTCCAGTCAATATAACAGCAGTTGAGCAGGGCCTGCCGCATCTGCCGGTCGAAGCTGGCATTGGGCAGTATTTCTTCGAAGAGTTTGCCGTTTACATAAGGGAAAGCAGCGAGGTCTTCGTCGAGGTTTTTAAAGCGCTTTTCGGGCGGCGTATTGAGCACCTGAAAGAGTTCCTGCATTTTGGCGGCCAGGTCGCTGCCGTCTTCCCGGGTGCGTTGTTCGATAAAATCCTGAAACTGTTGTTTGTTGAAGATGGTGGTGTCTTCAGCGAAGAGGCAGAAGAGGATGCGCACGAGGTACACTTCGAGCGGGTGACCGGTATAGCCGATTTCCTCGAGGCGGTCGTGCAGGGCGCCCATCAGTTCGGCGGCTTTAATATTCGCCGGATCTTGTTCTTTATATACTTTTTTCTGGTAGCCGATCAGGAAGCCGAAATGTTGCACATTGCCCACCAGTTCAGGCAGACGGAAGTGGGTGCAGCGGTCGTCTTCGAGGTCATACAGCCTGAATTGTTCAAAGTCTGAAATGAGGATATACTTCGGCAATTCATGTTCTTTCAGGCCATGCATATACGCTTTCGCCTGTTCATAAGCTTTGTCGAGGTTTTTACCCCGGCTTTTCATTTCGATAAGGACCGTACCTTTCCAAAGGAGGTCAATATAACCATCGGAGTCATCGAGTTTTTTAACCCGGTGTTCAAAGGTGGCAACCCTTCTGGAAGTGATGCCAAATACATTAAAAAACTCCACCAGAAAAGGTTTGGCATCAGCCTCTTCATTAGCGGCTTCTGCCCATTCCTGGGAGAATTTCAATGCCCGGTCTTTGATTTCGTTCCAACTTAAAATCATGTATTGCGAATAACAGAAAGGATATTAAAGTGCAGTGCGAAAATACGGAACAGCGTCAAGGCCATTGCTATAAACAGCGCAGGGAAATATGTCAATTATCAACAGGTTTTAATCAGCATTTAACGCAGGGTCACTGAGTAGTCCCTACCACAGGTAGGGACGTCGGTCACTGAGTAGTCGCGAGGTTTCACGCACGGTCACTGAGTAGCTTGAGCGTAGCGAAAGCATATCGAAGTGACATACGAAGATTCTACACCGGACACTTCCCTAACGCTGCACTACAGTCCGGGCACTTCGATACGCCTCGTCTCCGTTGCACTGCGAGGAGGCTACTCAGTGACCGGCAGCTCCTACTCAGTGACCGGCAGATTGACCATCGAAATCATGTAGCTTTG
>JAGWYC010000347.1 GCA_018969565.1 Bacteroidota bacterium
TCAGCAGAATGGCGGGATGGGATTTTCCCCGGAACAAAAATCAGATATCTATGGCACGTACCTGGGCCTGGTGTACTTGACGCCGTTCCTCGGCGGTCTGCTCGCTGATCGCTTACTTGGTTATCGCACATCTATATTCATCGGAGGATTGCTGATGGCTGCCGGCTATTTCGGCTTGTCCATGAAAGGCGAAACCACATTCTACGTATCGCTGCTGCTCATCATCCTGGGGAATGGATTCTTCAAACCCAATATCTCTACCCTCTTAGGTAACCTGTACAATAAAGATGAGTATCGCGCCAACAAGGACAGCGGTTACAATATCTTTTACATGGGAATTAACATCGGCGCCTTTGTGAGCAATTTCATCGCGGCCTATTTCCGCATCAACTACGGATGGGGTTGGGCTTTTGCTGCGGCCGGTTTTGGGATGCTCATAGGATTAGCGGTGTTTTATGCCGCCACAAAACATATCCGTGAAGCCGACGTAATCAAACCAATGGAATCAGGCGATATGAGCACATCCCGCATCCTCTTGTTCACTTTAGTGCCTATGTTCGCCTTTGGTATCCTGGGTTACCTGATTCCCGGAAACCTGCTGGGTACCGACAGCAATGATGCCTTCATCTTCGGATGCATTCCCGTTGTGAGCTTCTTCATCTACCTATACGCGAAGGCACGTCAGGAAGACAAAAGGCCCATCGGGGCCCTATTGGCCGTGTATGGATGCCTGGTGGTTTTCTGGGCGGTATTTCACCAGAATGGTGATGCGCTGACCGTTTGGGCGGAACAGCATACCGACCGGGTTCCCTCTGCCGCTGTGGGTAAAACACTGGAAGTTATGAAGTTGAATCAGACTGTTCGCAACGATTCCATTGCCCGCCTGGATGCTGCTTCATTCAAAAAACATAAAAAGGCGCTCAAAATTCAGGACTCCATCCTGCGTGTACAAGGTCGTTCTGATGAGCGTCTGGCCCTGAGCAATGAACTGAAGGCCCAAACCGCCAGCCGTGCCTATTTCCAAAATCTTCCGGCAGAACAGCAGCCGGCAGAAGGCCAGAGCCTGAAGCTGATTTCCACTGAACTGTACCAAAGTGTGAATCCCTTCTGGGTGGTGCTCCTCACGCCGATTGTGGTTGGTTTCTGGGGATTATTGCGCCGCAGGAAAAAAGAACCCAGCACTGCCGCAAAAATCACCATCGGGCTCGTCATCACTGCACTGAGTGCCTTGGTGATGGTGGCCGCCGTGCGCAGTACCGATATTGAACACAATAAAGTGAGCAGTTGGTGGCTGATTGCCTCTTATGCGGTCATTACCCTGGGTGAATTGTGTTTGTCGCCAATGGGCTTATCGCTGGTGTCCAAACTGAGTCCTCCGCGTATTACAGCGCTGATGATGGGCGGGTTCTTCCTCAGCACTTCCGTGGGAAACAAACTTTCCGGCATGCTCAGCGGTATGTGGGAAGGATTTGATGATAAATCAAACTTCTTCCTGATGAACTGTTTGCTGGCCCTGGCCGCTGCTGCCATCATGTTTGTGCTGCTGCGCTGGCTGAACAGTGTGCTGAAGGAAAAGAATATTTCCTGAGGGAATACCTATTTTAGCCAACTTACTTGACCAAATTCTATGAAAAACAACAATACAAAAATTCTACTCTCCTTCATTGTGGCCCTGCTTGCCAGCATCCTGCTGTTCAATCAGGTGCTGGGCATGAGCTTTGATGTGCCTGCGCAACAGTTTCAGATCTATCTCTATTCCGCGGTGATTGCCTTCCTGGCTGCCATCATGGTATGGATTTTCGGACAAAAGGAACATCCTCCGGGTCTCCGCCTGCTGTTCTTCACCGAAATGTGGGAACGCTTCAGCTACTACGGAATGCGTGGTCTGCTGATTCTGTATCTGACCAAAACCTATGCAGAAGGCGGTTTGGGCTTCGATGAAGACACCGCCGGCCTGATTTACGGGGTTTACACCGGTCTGGTTTACCTCACACCCATTATCGGTGGCTGGCTCGCAGATAATTTCATCGGTCAGCGCCGCTCCATCACCATCGGGGGTATCCTGATGG
>JAGWYC010000348.1 GCA_018969565.1 Bacteroidota bacterium
TGTTGATGCCGTTTACGATCATCTGGAGCTTAGGATCATTAGAACCACTGATCACCAAACTCTTGCCTTCATTCTTGAGCAATAGTTCTGCTGTTTGAGCGATGCTGTTTCCAGCCAGTTCGCCACTGGTAGCAACCGGAATCTGCTTTCCGCCTTTAGCTTGAGCAATTTTGTTGTACAGCGCTGCCAGATAAATGCCTTCATTTCCTGCTTTCATTGGGAAACGCTCATCTGCATTGGTACCTGTCAAGCTGAGGTTACTTTCAAATTGTATGTGCTTGCTCATTTCCTTGCCTTGGGCAGGAACACGATTGCGCACATAAGCTTTGGTGAATTCAACCGGTGAAATCCAGGTTCCGAGGAAATCGGCACCGAAGCTAACAATCACCTGAGCTTTGTCAAAATGATAACTCGGTATTACCTTCTTGCCAAAGTCTGTTTCATTGGCTTCAAGAATGCCGCTGTAAGAAACAGCGTCCCACATGATATGACGGGCAGTTGTGTACTTTCCGGTAAAATCAGCTATTGATTTTAAGGTAGAAGGGCTGTGAATGCTTCCGCTCACGATAGCAATACCTGCACCGGATGCAGAAAGATCGTTCAGCGCTTTACTAATTTCAGCATCTACGGTTGTCCAATCGCTTTCTGATCCCTTTTTCAAAGGGTTCGCCAGACGCTCATTGTCGTAAAGTGACAAAATGCTTGCCTGACCTGCTGCGCAAAGGCCACCTTTAGCTTCTGCCGTTCTGTCGTTTCCATTACTGATTAAAGAACGGCCGTTGCCATCCAGCTTGATCGGACGCCCTTCGCGGGTTTTTACCTCGACGCCGCAAGCCGTTGAACAAGCACCGCAGGTAGAAGAATAATAAAGAGGAACACCCGGGGTAATTTCCTCAGGTTTAACCAGATAGGGTACCGCGTTGCGTATTGGCGCCTTAAAGCAGGAAGCCAGTGTTACAGCAGTTACGCTGAAACCGAAATATTTCAGGAAGTCCCGTCGGCTGGAATTGAGTTCGAAGTTGCTTTCTTCCAGAACTTCCTGCAGGGGAAGATCTTCAGCAAATTCATTCTTTTGAGTTGTTGTAAACGCCTGATCGCGCAATAACTCTTCTTCACCCTTCCAGTATTTTACTGATGGAGCCATGTATGTTTTAAGGTTTTTTCGGGTTAATAATGATTAATAATGGCACTTAGAACATTCCAGTCCACCATTCATTCCGGCGGTTACCACAATGCGTCCGTTTTTATCCTTGTACTTACTTTTATCGCCATTCTTAGCAATATCAGCCTTCACTTTTTCGTGAAGCTTCTCGTAGTAGTCGTTATGCTCAACCTGAATGCCGGTCTGTCTGTGACAATTGATACACCAGCCCATAGTAAGTTGTGACCACTGTTGAACCTTCTCCATCTTCTGAACAGGTCCGTGGCAAGTCTGACAACTCAAACCTGCAACATTCACGTGCTGCGAGTGATTAAAATAAGCATGGTCAGGCAGATTGTGAATTCTTACCCAACGAACAGGGCGAGGATTCTTACCATACGCTTCATTGGCAGGTTTTTCCGGATCATAGTCCAAAGCCGCGTAAATCTTTTTGATTTCCGGAGAGATCTCACCTTCGTATTTATCGCGGGCCTGAACAGCCTTGTGACAATTCATACAGGTGTTCAGAGCGGGGATGCTTGCGCTTTTGCTTTTATCTGCAGTACTATGGCAGTATTTACAATCGATGCCGTACTGATCTGCGTGTATTTTGTGCGAGAAATTGATGGGTTGATCCGGGGCGTAACCTTTTTGAACACCAACTTCGGTGATGCTGTATTCATAGAACTTCACGAAGCCGAGAATTCCGAAGATGGACAGCGCAAACATGGTCAGTACAACCGGATTCATGCGTGCCAGAGAGCCTGGGAGCAAACGTTGAATCCAGTTACCCTTGGGTGCCTCTTCTGTTTCTACCTGACCAGCGGCAGCCAACCTGTCAAGATCGCGCTTCACGCGGGCAAGCAACAGGAACACAACCAGAAACAAACCAATGAGTGCCAG
>JAGWYC010000349.1 GCA_018969565.1 Bacteroidota bacterium
TCGAACCTGTCCAGGCTGCTCCGGTGATTGTAGAAGACGGTTGCTTTATCGGTTCCCGCTGCATCGTGGTGGAAGGGGTTCGTGTCGGCAGCGAAGCGGTGTTAGGTGCAGGTCTTACCCTGACGATGAGCACCCATATCATTAATGCCCATACCGGTGAGGAATTACCCAAAGGCTTCATTCCTCCGCGCAGCGTCGTTATTCCCGGCAATTACAAAAAAGAATTTCCCGGGGGAAGCTTTTATGTGCCCTGTGCCTTGATTATCGGGCAGCGCAAAGCATCCACAGATTTAAAAACCAGCCTCAACGATGCCTTGAGGGATTTCGGCGTATCTGCCTGAGCCGTGCGCATAGCCCTCGACGCCAAACGCTATTTCTTCAACCGTACCGGTCTGGGCAACTATGCCCGTCGCTGGGTGCAGATTCTGGCTCAACGCAGCAGCGGAAACGACATTTTGTTGTGTACCCCGAAAATCCCGCAGCCTCAACCCATACTGCCCCCGCAATGCAGCCTGATGAGCCCGGAACACGGCAGCCTGCTCTATCGCGAATGGTTTATCAGCAGGCAACTGAACAGAAAATCAGTGAACCTGTACCACGGACTCAGCAATGAACTCCCCTTTTCATCCGGCTCCATGCGTTGCCGCAAGCTGGTGAGCATACACGACCTGATATTCAAACGCTATCCCGGATTCTACCCCGTGGCCGACCGAACAATCTATGACCTGAAAAGCCGTTACGCCTGCCGCCATGCTGACTTAATCATCGCCACCAGCCAGACTACAGCAGCCGATATCCAGACCTTCTACCATATTGCGGCAGCACGAATACGCGTGGTTTATCAGGATGTAGCCCCTGAATTCTTTCTGTTGCAAGAGCAAAACCTGCCGCGTTTAATGGATGAACCCTATTTCCTTTTCGTTTCCAGCTTCACCGGAAGAAAAAACCACGCCCTGTTGATCGAAGCGCTGGAAAGCATACAACGGCAAACAAACCATCATCTGGTGCTTGCCGGCGCTCAGGGACCCACGCTGGAAATCTGCCGGAGACTGGCACAATCCCTGGGCCTCAGCGCAAGAGTTCATTTCTTTCCTGACATATCCCAACAGGCTTTGATGCAACTATATCGCCATGCCGATGGCTTTCTGCTGCCTTCTGCCTTTGAAGGTTTTGGCATACCACTGGCCGAGGCCATGGCCGCGGGCATACCTGCTGCAGCCAGCGATATTTCAGTATTCAGGGAAATAGGACAGGACGCATGTATCTATTTCCGTCAGGGTGAACGCGATGCTGCTGCGGAAGCCATGCTTCGCCTGCTGATGCCCGAACAGCGTGCCCGATTACTGCCCATGATGCGGGAGCGTGCCCCTTTGTTCAGTGCAGATGCCCTCTGGAATGATATGAAAACAGTTTACGGGCTTACATAGCCTGTGTACAACATGTCCAAAAACAGCGGCCATGAAACGCCTAAAGGCCTCATGCTGCGGTAATTTTGCGCCATGAGCGTGTTACCCATCCGCAGTGCCCTGATTTCAGTATTTTACAAAGACGGCATTGACCCACTTTGCAAAGCCTTACATGCCCGTGGCGTGCAGATTTACAGCACAGGCGGCACTCAGGAATACATCGAGAAACTTGGCATTCCGGTAATTCCGGTGGAACAGGTGACCGGATTCCCTTCCATTCTGGGTGGAAGAGTGAAAACGCTGCATCCTGCCGTTTTCGGTGGCATCCTGGCGCGACGTGACCTGGACAGCGACCGTGAGGAAATGGCACAACACGGTCTTCCTTACCTTGACCTGGTGGTGGTGGACCTCTACCCTTTTGAGGAAACCCTGGCACAAACCGACGATGCTTCAGCAATCATCGAAAAGATTGACATTGGCGGCATATCGCTCATCCGCGCGGCAGCTAAAAACCACAAGCATACCGCCATTCTTGCTTCCAAAGAAGACATTCCAGGCTTTGTGGAACATTACAGTGAACTGAACGGAACCACCGAATCCTACCGCAGGGAACTGGCCGGAAAAGCCTTTGG
>JAGWYC010000350.1 GCA_018969565.1 Bacteroidota bacterium
TATGGTGACCACGTCTCGTGCTGAAACTTTAGACGCAAAAAAAGCTTTAAAAGAATTCTTCGGTTTTGATGGATTTAAAGGCAACCAGGAAGCTGTAATCAACAGCATTCTTCGCGGTGAAGACTGTTTTGTGATTATGCCTACCGGTGCCGGAAAATCGCTTTGCTACCAGTTGCCGGCGGTGATGCTGCCCGGCACAGCCATTGTTATTTCTCCACTGATTGCCCTGATGAAAAACCAGGTGGATAATATCAGGGGCTTTGCCAACAGCAGTTCTCTGGCACATTTCCTCAACAGCACGCTTTCCAAAAGTGAACTGAATACCGTTGTGGAAGACCTGCTTTCAGGGAATACAAAACTGCTCTATGTGGCGCCGGAAACCCTGAAAAAGGATGAAACGATTGAACTGCTCAAACAGGCCAATATCTCCTTTGTTGCGGTGGACGAAGCGCATTGCATCAGCGAATGGGGCCATGACTTCAGACCTGAATATCGCCGCATCAAACAAATGGTAAAAGCCATTGACGATGTGCCCGTAATGGCCCTTACCGCAACCGCCACGCCCAAGGTGCAACTGGATATCCAGAAAAACCTGGGCATGATGGATGCAGCCCTGTTCAAATCTTCCTTCAACCGCTCCAACCTGTATTACGAAGTGCGCCCCAAGGGCCGGAAGGATGTGGTACATAAGGAAATTATATCCTACATCAAGAGCAGGCCACGCCGCTCCGGAATCATTTACTGCCTTAGCCGAAAGAAAGTAGAAGAAATTGCCGAGATGCTGCAGGTGAATGACATCCGCGCCCTGCCCTATCACGCCGGCCTGGATGCCAAAACACGCGCAGCACACCAGGATAAATTTCTTATGGAAGAAGCCGATGTAATCGTGGCCACCATTGCCTTCGGCATGGGTATAGATAAGCCCGATGTGCGCTTTGTAATCCACTATGATGTGCCGAAAAGCCTGGAAGGCTATTACCAGGAAACCGGACGCGGCGGTCGCGACGGCATGGAAGGCGACTGCATCCTGTTTTACAACCCGAACGATATCGAAAAACTCGAGAAGTTCATGAAAGACAAGCCGGTAGCCGAACAGGAAATCGGAGGCCTGCTGATTGCAGAAACCGCGGCCTTCGCCGAATCTGCCCAATGCCGTAGAAAATTGCTCCTGCATTATTTCGGCGAGTCCTTTAAAGACGAGGACTGCATGAGCATGTGCGACAACTGCCGTCATCCTAAGCCAAAGCAGGATGTAAGCGAAGAAATGAGCCTCGCCCTCCGCGCAATACAAAAGCTGAACGGTGAATTCCACATGAACCACGTTGTGAACTTCCTCTGCGGACAGAAGAATGATTCCATTAAAGATTACGGCCACGACCAGTTGAAAGATTTTGGCATCGGCCGGGAAAAAGATAAAATGTTCTGGAAGAGCATTGTGCGGCTTGCACTGGTGAATCGCTTCCTCCATAAGAACATTGAGAAATACGGTCTGATGAGCCTGGCTCCTGAAGGAGAAACATACATTAAAAAGCCTTCTCCCCTGGAAATGGCCGTGGATACTGAATTTGACAGCGTTTCAGAAGAGGATTTTGAGAACTTTAAGTTGGAAAGCATCTGTGACGAAGTGCTGTTCACGCACCTAAAGGACATCCGCCGCACCGTGGCAAAGGAAAAGGGCCAACCTCCCTATGTCGTGTTCCAGGATCCCAGCCTGGAAGATATGGCCACCAAATACCCTGTAACGCTCGAAGAACTGTGTAATATCAACGGGGTTAGCCGCAATAAGGCCCAAAAATTCGGTGAGCCTTTTGTGCAGTATATCAGCAGCTATGTCAAGGAAAATGGCATTGAACGCCCTCAGGACATCGTGCTGAAAACCACAGGTGAAAAATCAGGCAGAAAAGTGGCCATCATTCAGAACATTGACAAGAAGAATGACCTGCTGGATATTGCCAACAACCTGGGTATGGAATTCCACGAGCTGGTTTCTGAACTGGAACAGATTGTCAGTTCAGGCACCCGTCTGGATATTC
>JAGWYC010000351.1 GCA_018969565.1 Bacteroidota bacterium
CAGAAGAAGAAAACACAAACCCTGAACAATCTGGTTTTGCTGGGGAAGTTGATTCGCAATCAAAACGAGTTAATTGAAACCATTCGGGAGGAAATTTCCAGCGTAGAAGAGGAAATAGCTATGAAGAGCAACCTGATTTCAGAGTTGGAATATGCTTTGGATCAGGAAAAACAGCGACTGGCCAAGGTGATGGTTCAGTCATACAAAAGCAGGAGCAAGTTCAGCCGGCTGGCCTTTATTTTCTCTGCCAAGAGCTTTAATCAGGCGGTGAGTCGCATCAAGTACATCCGCAAATTGGCCTCTTTTCAAAAAAAGCTGATTCACGATATCCGCGACCGCAAAATGGAGGTGAACGAGAAGTTGCTCGAGCTGGAAGGGGTGAAGCATAAAAAAGGCAGGTTATTAGGAACAGAAGAATCTGAGCGCAAGCAACTGGAACGCGACCGGCAGAATAAGGATATGCTGGCCAAGAGTTTAGGGGGGAAGGAGCGCGAGCTGCGGAAGAAGCTCAATGCACAGCAACAGGCCCTCAAGCGCTTAGATCAGGCCATACGGAACTTAATTGCCAAAGAGATGGAATCGCAGCGCCGTTCTACCGGTGCGCCTCGGAGTACTAATTCTTCAGGAAGTGAAAGCAGCTCCGGCAGCACTGCAAGAACCAGTTCTGCGGCGCCGGCTGCGACCATGACTCCGGAGAGCAAAGCGCTTTCTACGGCGTTCTCATCCAACAGGGGTAAATTGCCCTGGCCTATGGAACGCGGGGTCATTACCCAGGGATTCGGCACCTATCAGCACCCGGAATTACATGGTGTTACACTGGTTAGCAATGGCGTTGACATCAGTTCTGTTTCCGGTGCCCAGGCCCGTGCAGTTTTTAAAGGCGTAGTGAGCGCCGTGCTCAGTATTCCGGGTCAGGAACAGGCTGTGCTGGTCAATCACGGGGAGTATTTTACCGTTTATGCCAAGCTCAGCACGGTGCTGGTGAAGAAAGGAGATAAAGTAGATACCAGGCAGCCGCTAGGTGTGGTGTTTACTGATGAAGACGGGAAAACGGAATTACAATTTCAGGTATGGCAGGGGCAAAAGGTGCAGAATCCGGCGCTCTGGCTTCTGGCACGCTGAACAGTCTTTTACCCTGAACAATATCAACGGTTGAAGGCGGTTTATGGGTTAAGTTTGCACTATGACCCAAATTCAAACCGTGGGCATTGCGGGTGCCGGAGTTATGGGATCCGGAATAGCGTTATGCGCAGCGAAAGCCGGATATAAAACGCTGATCTACGATACCGGCGCCGCTGCGCTGGAGCGCGGCCTGAATTATATCCGTACCGACCTGGAAAAATCAGTGTCCAAAGGGAAGCTCAGCGCGGACCAAATGGAGCAGGCGCTGTCGCTCATTCATACCTGTAACAGTGCAGAAGCGCTTCAGGCTGATCTGATCATCGAAGCCATCGTGGAGCAGCTTCCGGTGAAAAAGAACTTATTCGAAACACTCTGCAGGAACAACAGCGAAGACACGATATTGGCTTCCAATACTTCATCCATTCCCATTACGCAGATTGCCTCTGCGGTGAGTTATCCTGAGCGTTTTGTGGGCATTCACTTCTTCAATCCCGCCCAGTTGATGAAGCTGGTTGAAGTCATTGCCGGAGCCCATACCAGCCCTGATACAGTTCAAAGCGCGGCGAACTTTGCCGTTTCCCTCGGCAAAACCGTGGTTTTGGCTCAGGATGCCCCCGGGTTCATCGTGAACCGGGTGGCGCGGCATTATTATGTGGAAGCACTGAAGATACTCGAAGAGCAGGTGGCCGATTTCGAACAGATAGACCGACTCATGGAAGCCTCCGGATTTAAAATGGGCCCCTTCCGACTCATGGATCTGATAGGTGTGGATACCAATTATTCTGTAACCGAATCCATGTATAACCTGTTCAGTCAGGATCCTAAGTTCAGGCCTTCGCGCATCCAGAAGCAAAAGGTTGATGCCGGATTGCATGGGCGGAAAAGCGGCAAAGGATTTTATCGTTATG
>JAGWYC010000352.1 GCA_018969565.1 Bacteroidota bacterium
CAGGTTGTGAAACTGTCCCAGCAGCAGGTTTTGTCCGAAGAGCTGCCGCACCAACAATCCCGCCACCAGAATCACTACGGCAACGTGGGCCTGTTCCTGAGGAAAGGTCTGTTTCAGCAGGAAATAACCTGAAATAAGGGCCAGTGTAACTCCGGTCAGGATGAGCCAGGAACCGGTACCGGGAGCCCCATCATCGTCGGCCTTCACATAAAAAACACTGATACCGGAAAGCTGCACCGGTACACATCCTTCAAAAGTTTCCGGTTCCAGCCTGAAGGTGCCTCTGATTCCGGGGATGTCGGCGGCCTGATTTCTGAACACCTGATTCTGCACCGCGTAGCTGTAAAGTACCGGAAGAACCAGACAGACCCTGCTGCTGTCAGCATGACTTTCCTGAACCACCAGGTACCAGCCATTGGAGAGTTTTTGCAGGCTGCTGCCCAGGTTGTTCGCTATTTCAGCAGCAGGAATGGCATTGGTATTCCAAAGGCGAAGGCTATCGTGTTTCCAAAGGAATGCAGCGACGCCGTCCTTTTGCAATTTGTTGAAGTCTTCACGTTCGTTGCCGGCAGTTTTTTTCCAGGAGGCGCACCAGCGTTCCATTTTCTCCAGGCGTTTGCCCAGATGATTTTCCAGGGTGGCTCTCAGCCTGCGGCTGGCGGAGGGTCCGGAAATGCGTGAACTGTCCAGCCATAGTCCCGCGCTAAA
The DNA here is from genome assembly GCA_018969565.1 of Bacteroidota bacterium. Classification (GTDB taxonomy): domain Bacteria; phylum Bacteroidota; class Bacteroidia; order NS11-12g; family UBA955; genus REEB481. The sequence continues at coordinate 709 of JAGWYC010000352.1, forward strand.
GGATATTACTGCCATTAAGAGCAGCCATTGCCATATCCGACCCAGGTATTTGTTCACAGATAGCTTACATCGTTCAGGTAATGGCGCACATAATCATCTACGGCGGTTTCCAGCGCGGTGAACCCGCTGTGGTATCCGGCTGCGATCAGGCGTTTGGTATCGGCCTGTGTGAAGTATTGATAGGTGTCGCGGATATCTTCCGGCGTATCAATAAAATCTATTTCCGGCTTGGTATCCAGGCTTTGAAATACGGCCAGCGCCAGATCCCGGAAACTTCTTGCATTGCCGGTGCCCAGATTATACAGGCCGCTGTTCTTCCGGTGTTGCATAAAATGAAGCATCACCCGCAACACATCTTTCACATAGATAAAATCGCGCTTTTGGTCGCCGTCGGCAATACCTTCCCGGTGCGAGCGAAACAACTTCACCCTTCCGGTTTCCCTGATTTGGCGGAAAGCATGGAATACCACGCTGGCCATTCTTCCTTTATGGTATTCATTAGGGCCAAACACATTGAAGAACTTAAATCCTGCCCAGAAGAAGGGTTGCTCTTTTTGTTCCATGACCCAGAGGTCAAACTCCTGCTTGCTGCGCCCGTAAGGATTCATCGGCAGCAGGGAGGAAAGCAGGGAAGGTTCATCAGAAAATCCTTCCTTCCCCATGCCGAAGGTAGCGGCTGAAGAAGCGTATATCAGCGGAATCTGCGCGCGACAGCACAGCTTCCAGATGTTTTGCGAATAGGCCACATTCAACTCATGCAGCAGTTCAAGGTTCTGCTCGGCGGTATTGGTTCTTGCCCCGATATGAAAGATGAACTCCACGTCCGATTCCTTACCCGATATCCAGTCAAAGAACTGATCGCGTGGCACCAGGCAACGGTATTTTTTACCTTCCAGGTTTTTCATTTTCTCCGCACTGGTGAAATGATCTACCAGCACCAGATCCTGAAACCCCATCCGGTTCAGTTCACCGGCAAGACAACTTCCTATAAATCCGGCTGCGCCGGTAACAATAATCATGTGTTCAGTTCAAATATAGCAGTCAACAGCTATTAAGCCCGATTTTGCTTCCGGGTGTACTTCCAGCGTCGCAACCACCAGTTTATGCCACCAAAAAGCAGAATCAGGATGATGGGCAGCAGGGTGTTGAGCCATTTCCAGTAGTCGCGTTCATCCTTGATGCGGGTCTGGTCCAGCAGGCGCACGTTGAGTTCTTTTCCGCGGATTTCAATCAGCCCGTTCTGGTCGAGCAGGTAATCCAGACAGTTCATCAGGAATTTCTTGTTGGCAAAGGTGATCCTGGAAAAGCGGTCATAGCCC
>JAGWYC010000353.1 GCA_018969565.1 Bacteroidota bacterium
GACAACACCTTGTTTATTGATGTGTACAGCAACCGGAAAACCCCCAGGGTGATTCAGGTAATCAAAACCGACGGCGACATCAGTTCAAACCTGTTCACTTCACCCAATCCCGTTGCAGATTTCCGGATGGGCAAGACAGATATATTCCCCATCCTGAATCAAGGCACGCTCTTGCACAGCAGGATGATTTATCCGCCCGACTTCAATCTTAAACAAAAATATCCGGTGGTGGTGTATCTGTATGGAGGGCCTCATGCCCAGATGGTTACTGAATCCTGGCTGGGCGGCGCCAACCTGTGGATGCATTATATGGCCCAGCAGGGGTATATCGTGTTTACTTTGGATAATCGCGGTTCTTCCAATCGGGGGTATGAATTTGAAAGCGCCATATTCCGCAATCTGGGTACACTGGAAATGGAAGACCAGCTTGCCGGCGTTCGTTACCTCCGTCAGTTCCCTTTTGTGGATACTGCCCGCATTGGCGTTCATGGATGGAGCTTCGGCGGCTTCATGACCACCAGCCTGATGACCCGTTATCCCGGAGTTTATAAAGTAGGCGTTGCAGGTGGACCTGTGATAGATTGGAACTATTACGAGATCATGTACACCGAGCGCTATATGGATAAGCCTCTGGAAAATAAGGAAGGGTACGAAAAGGCTAATCTTCTGCGCTACGCTGATAAACTGAGCGGGCGTTTGCTGATGATTCACGGCACCGACGATGATGTGGTACTGTGGCAACACAGCATGCTGTTTGTGGAGCAGGCGGTCAAGGCAAGAAACGCCGCACTGGACTATTTCATTTACCCCGGTCACAAACACAATGTGGTTGGCCCGGATCGGGTGCATCTATATAAAAAGGTTTCTCAGTACTTTTTCGATTTCCTCTGATGGAACAAGCGGGGAAGAAGGTGCACCTGGTGGAATGTCCGCGGGACGCCATGCAGGGACTGAAGCAGTTGGTGCCCACGGAGCTGAAAATCCGTTATCTGAATCTTTTACTGGAATGCGGATTTCACACCATAGACAGCGGAAGTTTTGTTTCAGCAGCCGCTGTTCCCCAACTGGCCGATACGGCTGAAGTGCTGCATGGATTGAATCATGACAGGGCGTCGGATTCAAACCTGTTGGTTATTGTAGGTAATGCACGCGGAGCGAAAGAAGCAGTTCGTTTCCAACAAGTGAAATACCTGGGATTTCCACTTTCGGTATCAGAACAGTTTCAAATACGCAATACCAATACAGGCAGGCAAGAGGCTTTTGAACGCTTAAAGGAAATTCAGCTCATCGCACAGGATACCGGAAAAGAATGTGTGGTTTACCTCAGTATGGGTTTTGGAAATCCTTATGGAGATCCGTATTCGGTTCAGGAGGTCAAGGATTGGGCCACTACATTGGTGCATGCCGGCTTCGGAATCATCTCGCTCAGCGATACGATAGGCAGCGCCAAAGAAGAAGATATAGACGCATTGTTCGGGGCATTGATACCCGCTTTTCCGGCGGTTGAATTTGGCGCGCATCTGCACAGCGTTCCAGGTATCTGGCATGGAAAAGTGCAAACTGCACTGGATGCAGGCTGTCGCAGGTTTGACGGTGCCCTGCGCGGCTTCGGAGGTTGCCCCTTCGCCATGGATCAACTGACCGGGAACCTGCCCACCGAAACCCTGATTGAATTTCTGGAACAACATGGCTGGGAAACCGGAATAGACCGCAAGGCCCTCAGCCGTGCTCTGGCCTTCGCACCGCAGATTTTTATCTGAGGTATGAAGGGGCGCTTTGGCGTTTTGATTTTATGTGATGCTGCCTGCCTCGCATGAGATAGAGGTGTTTTTCAAGGGCTACCGATATGTCATTAGCCTGTTGCATTTTCAAACGGTCAACGTAATTCAGGCACTTACCACTTATCGCTACCGATATACCGCTCCTACGGAGCTTGATTATCAGCTACCCAAAACTGCTGCACACCACCGGAACACAACAAACGGTCAACGTATTTCA
>JAGWYC010000030.1 GCA_018969565.1 Bacteroidota bacterium
TTTAATTGTGTTCGGAACAGGGCGAATAGGCCATAGGCAATGCCTGCGCCGAAAAGTCCGCCGCACAGTACATCAAGCGGATAATGCACCCCCAGATAAACTCTGGAATAGGCCACCAGCCCTGCAATACCCAGCAGCAAGGCCGCCTTGCCTCTGCGATAGCCGAGCATCAGGATGCTGAGGGTATAAATGGCGAACACATTGGCCGCATGGCTGGACACAAATCCATATTTGCTTCCCGCCGGTCCGTAGGGAAGCCGTGCATTTAGTTCCTGATTCAGGAAAGGACGTTCCCGCTTAAACCCGGGCTTCATCAAGCGCGAACTGATGCTGTCGGCAAGGCCGAAGGCGCTCAGAACCAGCAGCAGCGGCAGCCAGCTCCGGCGTCCGTAACGGCGCACAAAGCAATATACCAGCCAGAAATACACCGGCAACCAGAACCAATGATGACTGGCCAGATACATGATCGGATCCAGCCAGGTCGCCGATAAATTCCGGTTGATCCAGGTGAATAGGTGCGCATCGGCATGCTCCAGTCCCTCCGGGAAAAAGTGGCCACTCATGGTTTACGGGATATGATGATGATACGCGGTGAACTTACTTCGGAATAAGGTTCCAGTTCCATATTGCCGAATACGGCTTCCACCGTGAATCCTGCTTTTTGGAGCAATTCCTTGAGTTTTTCTGCGGAATATACCTTCACCTGCTCCCGGTAATCGTGCCGTTCTTCGGCATCCGTTACCTTTATTTCTTTGACAATGAAGGGCATCTTAAGGTATTTGTGGGTTTTGAATACAATATCATCCCGAGTAAGCGTTGCTGTTTCAGGAAGTTGCTTCAGCACAGGTCCTGCATTCAGGTAATCCTGAATAAACAGGCCACCCGGTTTCAGGGCGGTAATGGCCGCATGCAGGGTACTCAGGTCATCCTCCTCGCGGTCGGTATAGCCAAAACTGGTGAACAGGTTTACGGCCACATCAAACTGCTCCTGAGCAAAGGGAATGCGCATGTCATGCACATGAAATTCCAGAGAAGGCCCTGCATAAACAGAGGCCTGTTCGATGCTGTTCGGACTCAGGTCAATGCCGCAAACCTTCATGCCAAGTTGGGCCAGAACCCTGCTGTGTCTTCCCTTGCCGCAGGCCATGTCGAGCACCTTTGTTCCTTCGGGTATCTGAAGATGGCGAACCAGCAATTCCAGAAATGCCCGGGCTTCCGAATCATTGCGGTTCCGGTATAACAGGAAATAATATCGGGTATTGAACCATTCTTCGAACCAGGCCTGTGACATCTGCGACAAATTTCGGCAGATTTTCACAGCCTTTTCTTGTGTTAACAAACTATTAATTCCTCTTTAAGTAAAAGGTAAAAAAGGACATATTCAGGAAATATTGGCGTAAAAATGAGGTTACCTCCCGCGGTGAATTTTGCAATGAAATATAGCCTGTTGATTCATGAAAAAATTGTTTAACCTGATGTTCCTTATGGGCCTGTTGGTTTCGACCTCAGTGCTTCATGCTCAGGGCATTGTGCGCGGGGTTGTTCAGTCGGCCGACGGCAGAAACCTCCCCGAAGTGCTGGTGGAAGTGAAAGCCCTCAGCCTGAGCACTTCAACCGACGTAGATGGAAGATATCAGATTTCACTTCCGGCCGGAAAACACCTGATTCAGTTTTCAAAGAAAGACTTCAACGAAGAATCTGTAAATGTGGAGGTTGAAAACGGCGCCGAAGCATATCAGAACATGTCCATGACAACCAGCAAAACCATGGACGGTGTGGTTATCAGGGTGAAGCCTAAAGCCACGGCAACTACGGCGGTCGGTGCCATCCAAACCAAGAAAAACCTGATTCAGTTTGCCGAAGTGGTGAGCATGGAAGATATGAAAAAGGTGAACATCCGCACTACCGCTGATGCCTTGAAGCGTATCCCCGGCGCCACCATCATGGAAGGAAAATTTGCCAACATTCGCGGTATGTACGACCGCTATAATGCCGGCTACCTGAACGGCGCGCCGCTGCCCAGCACGGAAAGCGACCGCAAAGCGTTCAGTTTCGACATCATTCCCGCCAACATGATTGATAATATTACCGTCATCAAGAGCGGCACTCCGGATATGATGGGTGATTTTGGCGGCGGCATCATCCGGATCGGAACCCGGAACATTCCTGAAAAACTGAGCCATAACCTGAGTATCGGGTTCCAGTTTAACTCCATCACCACGTTCAAAGACATACAGTCGTTTACCGTTCAGGGCAGTGAGTGGTTTGGCATCAGCGGGTCTTCCCGCAACATTCCGGCACTGGATGGAAATCTGGCTTCCGTAAATCCTCAAAAAAATGCGGCGGAAAGTCGGAAATTCAACAACGACTGGAACCTGAACAAAGTAAATCCCATGCCCGGACCCAGGTTCAATTATACGGTGGGCATTCCGGTGAAATTGAAAGGCAAGAAAGAACTCGGTTTCATCGCAGGTATCAACTACGCCTTAACCAATCGCTATTCCGATGGCGTGGTGAACAAGAATGATTTGAGTGACAACCGCCTTTATTCTTCTTACCAGGACAAGTTATACAGCTTTAATGTACAGAATGGCCTGTTGTTCAACACCTCCTTTAAGTTTAATAACCGCAATCGTATTGATTGGAAGAACCTGTATAACCTGAATTACGATGCGGCGAGTACCCTGAGAAATGGTGTGGCTGACGCTGATAATCAGTTGTATTCTGAAGCGTATGCAAACCAGATTACGGCCAACAAGTTGTACAGCACCCAGTTGCTGGGTTCGCACAGCATCGGCGAAAAGCAGACTACCGTGAACTGGATGCTCAACTATGGCAGCATCAAAAGAGATATACCCGATTATCGTATTGCGCAGTACGGCATTCAGGAAGGAACCCGTTTCCTGATTCTGAATGATTTCTTCAACAATGGTTCCGGTCGTTTCTTCAGCAATCTGGATGAAAAAACCATCAGTGGCAGCGTGGATGTGCAGCACAGCATCACCACAGGTAAACTGGTAAATAACCTGAAGACCGGAGTGTTTGTACAACGCCGTAACCGCGATTTCAAAAGCCGCGAATTTGTGTATGGTCCCTTGGGCAAACAGGTGATTTCGACCAACCCGGTATGGGTGGACCTGGCACAGGATAAACTGCGTGACGATGGATTATTCCTGGTTGAAAAAACCAGCAGTGATGCCGATGAATACCGCGCAAGCAGCAGTCTGAACGCCGCTTATGCGATGGCCGAGCACCACTACCCGCTGTTTGTGGTGAACAAGAAGCCTTACATGCTGAAATTCATCTACGGCCTGCGTGTAGAACAGTTCGAGCAGAAGTTGCAGAACGATTATTTCAATAAACTCGGAAGAGATTTGTCAAATCCGGGCAGAAATACCGACCTGTTGCCTTCCGCCAACTTGATTGCACCGCTGGGAGTGCGCAGCAATCTGCGTGCAGCCTACTACAAAACAGTGAACAGGCCCGAAATGCGTGAGTTGGCACCATTCGCATTCTACAACTTCAACATCAACTCTGAGATTGTTGGTAATACCAAACTGAAGCGTGCCGAAATACAAAACTTCGATGTGCGTTACGAAGTATATCCCGGAGGCGAAAACATGATTTCCGTGGGTGCCTTCTACAAGAAAATCATCAACCCCATTGAATTTTCGCTGAACACTACCCAGGCATTGATTCGAACCTTTGAATATGCCAATGAAGACGTAGCTACCGTAGGCGGATTCGAGCTGGAGGCACGCAAAAAGATGGACTTCCTTGGAAAAGTATTCATGCCCGATGTATTCAAACACATGACCCTTTATGCCAACCTGGCCATCATTCACTCACGTGTTGATTATGCGGGCATTGACGGGAAAACATACGCTCGTCAGTTGCAGGGCCAAAGTCCTTATGTGGCAAACATTTCCTTGTTCTATGAGCATCCGCAGACCGGAATTGTGTTCAATACCAGCTACAACAAACTGGGTTCCCGCATCGCATACATTGGGGTGGATAAGAGTGTACAGCCTTTCGGCACCAATATTTACGAATACGGTCGCGGCGTCTGGGATATGCAGATTGGCAAGAACTTCAAGAAGAGCGGAACCATCCGCTGTACCCTCGGCGATTTGCTGGCCCAGAATGCAGTGTTTTACCAAGATCTGGACCAGAATAAGCGTTACGACAAATCAACTGACAACACGCTGTTCAGCTTTACCTACGGAAGAACCATTACCCTGAGTTATAGCTTCACTTTCTAAGCTGAGCAGAAACGCACATACCTTCCTTGCCGGATGGTATGGAAGTCAACAGGCAATCGAAACACGGCTCAGGCCGTGTTTCTTCTTTTACGGGTATTAACCTGCGCTTAATGAAACAGTCATAAATCGGTTAAAGTGCAGGTGGAGTATTGCAACATAAAACCAAACAAACATCATCCGATGAAAACAATGACTAAAGTAATGGCACTGGCTGCCATGATGTGCAGCTCAGCACTGGTTCAGGCGCAGTTCTTCACCCAGGTGGGCTACATGGGCGCCCTGGATACCGATCCTGCGAAAGACTGGACGGCCACAGGCTGGACCAATTTCAACCCTAAGGCAACCAATTACGCTGCGGTTACCGACACCGTAACCCTGAACGGTATAGATGGCGGTGCCAATGGCAAGAAAGTTATTACGGGTGCGCTAACCCTGGATGCTTCCAAGGTTTATCTGCTGAAGGGCATTATTGTTGTGGCTGATGGCGCTACCCTGACCATCCCTGCCGGTACCCTGATTCGCGGTAAGGCAGATTTGACCACTTCACCCAAAAACTATGCAACACTGGTTGTAGAGCGCGGTGGAAAGTTGATTGCCAACGGAACTGCCACCAAGCCGGTGGTGTTTACCAGTTGGAAAACAAGCGGTCGTGACCGCGGTGACTGGGGTGGAATTGTTATTTGCGGAAAAGCTCCGAATAACCAGGGCGCAGATGTTCAGATAGAAGGCTTTAACAACGTGGCTTTCGACAATACACTTGCTAAATTCGGAGGCACGGTTTCCAACGACAACAGCGGCAGCCTGCAGTATGTGCGCATTGAGTTTGCGGGTCTGGCATTCGAAGCCAACAAAGAAGTAAACAGCCTGACCCTGGGTTCTGTGGGCAGCGGCACGACCATCGACTATGTGCAGACTTCTTATGGTAACGACGATGCCTATGAGTGGTTTGGTGGCAATGTGAGCGCTAAACACTTGATTTCTTATATCACTACCGACGACGACTTCGACACCGACTTCGGTTGGGGTGGTGCCGTTCAGTTCGCCATTGCCGTGCGTGATTCTTCGTACTTCGATCTGACCTGGAACGCGCCTACCGGCTCATCCACCAGTGAAACCTTTGAAAGCGACAACGATGCAGCCGGCTCAGGTAAACTGCCTTATACCCGCGGTGTGTTCAGCAATGTAACCTGCGTTGGTCCTGTTCCGATTGGAAGCTCCTGGTCTCAGTTTGGAAGCACTAGCAAGGGCGCATTCCGCCGCGGTGCCCGTATTCGCCGCAACAGCCGACTCAGTGTAATCAATTCTATCTTCATGGGTTACCGTAACTTCCTGATGTATGACGGCGACTCTTCTTTAAATGCTTCCGGTGTTCCCACCGCTACTTTCCCCAATACAGCCACCGGTATGTTGTTCCGCAACAACCTGATTGTCAATACCAATGCAGCCTTTGCTCCTGCATCCTCCACCGCTAATGGCCTGGTGGAAGTAGCTACCGCGAACAGCGCACAGTTGACGCCCTTTGATACCTGGATTAAGGACGCCACCAACGGCAATAAAATCAACCCGGTGGCTTATACCGCCGGTACTGTGTTGATTGATCCCAAGAACCCAGTAGCGCCCAACTTCCGTCCGGTGAGCGGTTCTCCTGCCATCGGTGGTACCAACTTTGACCTGAATCGTCTGGCTGAATTTGGTGTGCTGAACGCCGTGAAAACCATCAGCAGCGTAGAAGGCATCCGTGCATTCCCTAACCCCGCGCAAAACCAGATTACCCTGGAATTCACTGCTCAGGAATCTTTGAAGGCTGTTGCCTACATCAGCGATATTCAGGGCCGTGTTATTGCCAACCTGGGTCAGAAGAACATCACTGCAGGTTATCAGGAGCTTGTGTTCAGCACTTCAAGCCTGAACAACGGAGTGTATTTCCTGAATCTTGAAACTGCTGCAGGCCGCATCAGTCAGCGTATCGCAGTTCAGAAATAAAATTCATTCTTCATGGTTAGAAAAGGCCGCCTTCGGGCGGTCTTTTTTTTTGATTAACTGACGTAACGAGTGTTGTCATTACTTTAAGTTGCTTTGAAATAAATTCAGAAGCAGGTGTAACCAATCCCCTGCTATTTCGTTTTACAGCCGAATTCCATGACGCAACAGGAGTACAATACATGTGTGGATCTCCACAGCAATGCCTTGTACCGATTCGCCATGAAACAGTTGCGCGACCGCGATGAATCTTCGGAAATTGTGCAGATCAGTTTCGAAAAACTATGGCTAAAACACCGCGACGTGGATTTCCTGAAAGCAAAAAGCTACCTGTTTACCACTGCCTACCGCGCTATGATGGACTTCTGGAGAAAAGCCAAACGCAGCACAGAACTCACCCCGGAATTGGAAAACCGCGATTTCGCCGGTGATTCATCCTACCGTGGTCTGAAGGAAATTCTGGACCGCGCCCTGCAATCATTGCCCGAAATTCAGCGCAGTGTGCTTCTGCTCCGCGATTATGAGGGCTACAGCTATGAAGAAATAGGGGAGATGACCTCCCTGAATGAAAGCCAGGTGAAGGTGTACATCTTCAGGGCCAGGCAGAAAATGAAATCACTGATCGGATCACTGGAATCTGTTTTATAAACCATGGAAGAAGAAATAGAACTCCGCATATTTGATTACCTGGAGGGTAATTTATCTGAGCCGGAGGCGGCAGAGGTGCTGCATCTGATAGAAACCAATGCGCAGTGGAGCCGGGCCTGTCGCCTGATGAAGCTCACCTACCTCAACCCGGAAACGCTGAGCGCCGGTGAGCAGGAGTTTCCACATAAAGAACGCCTGTATCGCCGGGAACGCAGGCCGCGGGTGTTCAACCTGTATTATGGTGCCGCAGCGTCAGTAATGCTTTGCGGACTGGCGTACCTGCTGTGGAAACCGGCCGAAATCAGCTCCGTAAAGAAAACGGTGGCCTTGCAGGAACCTTTGGCAGAGGCTGTTCGGAAAGAAACTTCGGCCCCAGCGCAACAGGAAACCCGAAATCGGACGCAGGGCCGCAAAGAGCCTGAGGCAGCCCCGGTAAATACGGTGGGCAATTTTGCCGCAACGCTTCAACAAGAAGCGCAGTTATCTGAAAATCAAGATTCAGAAACGCAGCTCCCGATACTCTTGAATTCGCGGGTTGCGGGTGCTTTGCCAATGTTCGTTTATACGCCTTCATCCGCAGGGCAACTTCGCTTCATCAACGGTATCTATATCCCCGTGCAACAAAGGCGTTCGCTGTTGCGCTACCGATTGCAGGAAGAAGGCCGCGAACTGTTGGCCTGGGTCAGCGAACCAAGAGTGATGCTCGTGCGCACCCGTCGTGAGGGCGCCCGCGACCGCATGGAACTGCGCCTGGAAACAAAGAAAATAGGCATCATCGCCACACTCACTGATTAATCATGAAACAATATTCAATAACTGTCTATATGAAACGCATGTATCAATGGTCCGCACTTGCTTTGCTGCTGGCCGCAGCAGGTAATGGTACCGCCCAGACCACGAAAACCGACACGATGAAATTTGAAAATCTGAAGCGGGTAACGGTGGTTGTTAAAGACGGAAACACGGAAACGACAACCATTACGGGTCCCATTCATTTCAGTACTGAAAGCAAGGATATGCCTCCAAACGGAGTCCGGGTGTTGGCGCCATCCATCCCAGCCAACCTGCCTCCGCTGAACCACTGGACCTCCGCGCGTATGTTCCCCTGTGATACCTGTCTGGTATGGGTGATGGATCCGAATAAGCCATCAGATTCTGCAACGGCTTATCGCCTGATCGTGAATCCACGGGTTTTTGAATTCCGTTTTCGCGATATCGAAGCAGGAACTGAGCGTTGGAATAAAGATGCTGAACGCATGCCCGGTGTGGCAGAAACCCTGGTGAAGCGCAGTGTGTTTGCCGCCGGTTATACAGGCCTCACCAAAATGGAGTTTATGATTCAACCTGGTGTACCGGCACTGAACACAGCCAAGAGCATCAGTTGTTATGTGGGCTTTGTGGAAGGCGGTTTGAAACTGGACCGCGCCGGTCACCTGCGCCTCTGGTCAGGGATGGGCTACGAATGGGATAACTACCGCTTCGACAATCCGGCAGTGCGTCTGAATATTCTGGATACCTTCCCGCCATTAGGAGTGACTTCGCCACGCTTCACCACGGATACCACTAATGGGTCTAAAAAAAGTAAGCTCGTCGGGCAATACCTCACCATTCCGCTCATGATTGGCATTCATCAGAAAGAAGACATGGATAAAGGTTTCAACCTGTTCATCGGCTGCCATGTCGGCTACCGCCTGAAAAGCTATACCAAATATGTTTTTGATAATGGAGGTCGGGAAAAGTGGAGAAGCGCCTTTGATTTGAATGATTGGAAGATTTCGCCTTATGTGGAAGTAGGTTATCGCAATGCGCGCATTTATGCGAAATACAACATGAACCCGCTGTTCCGCCAGAATGGAGGGAACCCGGCAGCACAACAGTTTACCATTGGTATTCTCACCACCTTTTCCTGATATTTCTTTTGTACGAACCCCAAAAGGCGGTCCTAAAGGGTCGCCTTTTTTTATGGCCGGTTGATAATTATCACCGCCAACGCCATTTGATTTCCTTTTTTAGCCCTTGGTCATTCTTTACTTTGCCGCATCTTTCACAACATGAACAGAACAGAATTGCTGGACGCCATTGATAAAAAGTACCGTGCCATGGGGCAGGATCCCGATGTGCACCTGTCGGGTTTACTGCACGCTGAACCCATTACGTATTGGGATTATATTCAGGTAGATGCGCTATTGGGCCTGCAAATCAAACGCACCCAATTGCCCGATGAGATGGTGTTCATCATGTATCACCAGATTAATGAGTTACTGTTCAAGATGATTTTGTGGGAAATGGGTCAGCTGCCCGAGTCAGGTTCCCTCACAGCAGCAAAGTTCAGTATGCACCTGAACCGCATCAGCCGCTATTTCGACATGCTGGCAGAATCATTCAACATCATGGGTGATGGCATGGAGCCGGAACAGTATATGAAGTTCCGCGATACGCTTACCCCGGCCAGCGGCTTCCAGAGTGCCCAGTTTCGCAAGATTGAGTTCGCTTCTACCGAGCTGAGAAACCTGGTAGACCAGAGGTTCAGGGAGCAGGTACACCCGGAAGCCTCCATGGAAGAAGTGTTCGATTTGCTCTACTGGCAGGCTGCAGGTAAAGACCATACTACCGGCGCGAAAAATGCCCTGCTCCGCAATTTCGAGCATCGTTACAAAGCTGAGTTTCTTGACTTCATGCATGAATACAGAAACAAAAACCTATGGACGCTGTTCCGGGCACTGCCCGAAGATGTCAGAAATGACGTGGGGCTGCGCAACGCCATGAGGCATTACGACCATACCGTGAATATCCGTTGGGTGATGGCCCATTACCACGCGGCCGAAAAGTATATCGGCGGTGGCGCGGCTACCGGCGGAAGTCCCTGGCAGCGTTACATGCATCCGCGTTACCAGAAACGCATGTTCTTCCCGGGTCTGTGGACAGATGCAGAAAAGGAACAATGGGGCATAGATAACCTGGAAGGCTATCAAAAGCTGGAATCCTGAGGCGGTTTAACAGCGCACACCCTGCACATACACCTCCTCCACGTGGTTCACGCCAAAGTGGTAGGGGATCAGCGCCAGGGAAGGGTTTCCTTTTAAAACACAAAAATCAGCGCGTTTACCGGGTGTAAGGCTTCCGCAGGTATCGTTTAAATCAAGGGCGGCGGCCGCGTTCAGGGTAACCGCATTCAGTGCTTCTTCCGGCAACATCTTCATTTGTGTACAGGCCAGACTCATGGTCATTTGCAGCGAGGGGCCCGGACTGCTTCCGGGATTAAAGTCGCTGGCCAGCGCCACCGGTAAACCAGCATCCATCAGCGCTCGGACAGGCGTATAGGGAAGACCCAGGAAATAGGAAGTTCCGGGAAGCCCCACCGGGATGGTATGGCTTTCCAGCAGACAAGCTATTTCATCCGGTCCGCAATGTTCCAGGTGGTCTACTGACAAGGCGCCAAACTGCACACCCACCTGCACCCCTCCGGTTAATCCCAGTTCGTTGGCATGGATTTTAGGCCGCAGACCGCAACGCAGGCCTGCTTCCAGTAAGGTGGCCGTTTCTTCAGGACTGAAGAAGCCCCGGTCGCAGAACACATCCATGAAGTCGGCCAGTCCTTCGGCGTGTATTGCCGGGAGCATTTCATCCGTAATGAGCCGGATATATCCCGCCCGATCCTGCCTGAACTCCGCGGGAATGGCATGCGCACCCAGAAAGGTGGCCCTGATCTGCATGGGGAAATGTTCTTTCAGGCGTTTAATCACGCGCAGCATCTTCAGCTCTGAAGCGGTGTCAAGTCCGTAGCCGCTTTTGATTTCCACAGTTGTCGTGCCATGGGCCATCATGAGGTGCAGTCGCACGCAGGCGTCTTCAAAAAGCTGTTCTTCGGAAGTTTGCCTCAGCTTCAGCGCGGAGTTCAGTATTCCCCCACCGGCAGCGGCAATTTCTTCATAAGACTTCCCGCTGATACGCATGCGGAATTCCTCTTCCCGCGCAGCGGCAAACACCAGATGCGTATGGCTGTCCACCAGCCCCGGAATCAGCCATTTTCCCTCCAGGGAAACTTGTTGTTCGTCTTCCTTAGCTACCCAATCCTGCATTAACCCTGTTTCTGTGATGATGCCATCGCGGCAGCGCAGGTAGGCGTGGTCCAGGAAGGGAACCTCGGCCATATCCGTTCCTTTCAGGATATGCCTGCCATTGGGCTGCGTGCCGTAAATTCTGTTTATGTTGGTGAATACAAGATTCATGAGGTTTCTTCAGGAAAAAGCTGCAAATTAGCACGGATGACCACATTAGAACGATTGCAGTTGCCCGTGAAACACGGTGAACATGTATTTATCGCACCCGGAGCGCAGGTGATGGGCTCGGTTGAGCTTGGTGATGAAGTTTCTGTTTGGTTCAATGCCGTATTGCGCGGCGATACGGAACAACTTTCCATCGGGGCGCGTACCAATATCCAAGATCTGGCTATAATTCATGCCGACCCGGGCGATCCGGCCATAATCGGAAATGACTGCACCATCGGGCATGGTGCCATTGTACATGGGGCGAGAATTGCGCATCATGTACTGGTAGGCATGCATGCCACGGTGCTCAATAATGCAGAGGTGGGCGAATATTCGGTGATTGGCGCCAATGCGCTGGTACCTTCGGGGATGAAAATCCCCCCGTATTCCCTGGTGCTGGGCGTGCCGGCAAAAGTGGTACGTACCCTGGGCCCGGAACAGGAAAGCGCCATCGCAAATAGTGTATCTGAATATGTGGAGAAGGCGGCCGCTTTCATGCACTTTTATCATCAGGGCAGCAGCAGCAATCGCGCTGCGGAGTAGTTGCGGTGTTGCAGACGCAGCGTATATGTTCCTGCGGGAAGATGGGCGGTGCTCAGATTGATTTGGTCTTCTGCATTGATTTCCCTGCGTTCCAGCATACGTCCGTTCAGGTCGAATAACTGTAGCTGAACATTTCCTTTCCATAGTTCAGGTACGCGAATACTGACTGAACCGCCCTGTGCGGGATTGGGCCAGAGTTGCCATTGCATGGGGTGTTCGGGTTTGTTTCCGTCAGACAGCGTTTTTACGGCCATAAGCGCGCCCAGTGCATCTACTTTTCCGTATCCGAAGATGCCATTGGGAACTTTGCCGGTAAACTCATCTTGTCTGGCGCTTTGCTCCAGGAGTTTGCGTAGGTTGGCGGGGCTCAGGGAAGGGTCGGCTTCCAACATCAAAGCCGCAATGCCGGCCACATGGGGGGACGCCATGCTGGTTCCCTGCAGCACACCGTAATAGTTCCAGGCACCCTTGATGCTGTCGCGGCACAGCACCCGGTCAAACAACCAGCCCGGCAGCTGGCGGTTGTGCAAGGGTGCACAGATTTCAGAACCGGGTGCAGATACATTGGGTTTCATAAATCCGTCCACCCGAGGTCCGCGGCTCGTAAATGTAGCATTGGTATAGAGCGTTTGCCCCTTGTTGTCCCTGGGGTTGTTTCGGTCATCGGTCCACACATTGCGGGTTACGTAGGCTCCGGCGGTGATGGTGGAATTTCCGCTGCCGCCGTTTTCTCCTATGGTATGCTCATTATTCCCATTCAGGTAAGCGCTTTTGTAGTCGTTGCCTTTCACTTCATTGCTGAAACTGCCTGATGACCAGAGGTAGGCTTCGCCGGAATTCCA
>JAGWYC010000031.1 GCA_018969565.1 Bacteroidota bacterium
TCAGGCCGGCGGCTACTATGGGTTCTAATTGGGCAAAAAGCTCCTCATAAGCACTGAGATGGTCGCCGGAAAATTGTACGTCAAATCCATACATCGCAAAATCTTTCTGCACCTGCTCCGCGCAGTCCCGGATTACTTCTTCCCGGTTAAACCACGGCTTGAGGTCCTGTTCACAAAGTTTCGGCAGCTCCTTCATGTCTCACATTGCTTTGGAAGCGGAAAGCTACTGCTTTTTCTGTGGGCCTCACATAATGTGGTGAACCGGGAACAGGGTTTTATGTTGCCGGGTAGCGGAATCCGTAAAGTGCGACATGCTGCCGATATACTTCCGGATACTTTTGAATCATGGGAATATTCTGCCCTCGATTGTGGCTGCCGGGCCTCTTATTCAGCTTTGCAAACACGCCACAAACAAAAGCGCAGGATGACCCGAAAGCCAGGGAAATTATTCATAAGGCCGAAGAGAAATTGCGCGGAAATACTTCAGAAGCTGTGGTCAGCATTCGTATAGTTCGACCCAAATGGAGCAGGGAAATGAAGGCTAAAACCTGGTCGAAGGGCAAGAAGCACGCCCTCATCCTGATTACGTCCCCTGCGAAGGAACAGGGTATCGTATATCTGCGCCGCGAAAAGGAAGTCTGGAATTGGGTGCCATCTATAGAGCGTGTTGTGAAACTGCCTCCTTCCATGATGAGTCAAAGCTGGATGGGTACTGATTTCACCAATGATGACCTGGTGAAGGAAGCTTCTGCCGAAGATGATTATACGCATCGCCTGCTGGGGCAGGATTCCTTGTCAGGCATGCCCTGTTACCGCATCGAAATGAAGCCCATCCCCGGAAAAGCAGTGGTGTGGGGCAAAGTGATGGTTTGGGTGGATATGCAGTGGTACGTGCAACTCAGGGCTGAATTTTATGATGAAGAAAATAAACTGGTGAATACCATGTATGCTTCTTCCCTTAAAATGATGGGAGGCAGGATGCTGGCTTCGGTGATGGAAATGATTCCGGCCGACAAACCCGGTAATAAAACTGTTCTGGTCTATGAATCCATCCGCTTTGATCACGAAATTCCGGATGTGTTTTTCGCGCCCGAGCAAATACGAAATGTGCGCTAACAAAATTGGATAGGCATGTTGCTTGTTCGCCTGGCCTGGCTGAATTTGTGGCGAAACCGCCGCCGAACGCTCATCACCGGCGCATCGGTATTCTTTGCCGTCATTATGGCTATTATCATGAGGGCATCCACGCTGGGTATTTATGATAATCTGATCCACAATTTCGTGAGTTTTTCCAGCGGATATCTGCAGGTGAATCAGAAGGGATTCCACGATGAACCTTCGCTCGATCTGGCCATGGTGTTCAGCCCCGGACTGATCGGTATTTTGAAAGAAGAAGGGGGAATTACCGCCGTCATTCCGCGCATGCAATCCTTTGTGCTGGCTGCGGGTTCAGGTCAGGCGAAAGGGGCCTTGTTTATGGGCGTGGTCCCTTCCCTTGAAAAACAGTCCACGGGATTGCACCGAAGGCTTTGTGCGGGCAGCTATCCTGAAAGTGACACGGCTCAAGTAGCCATGCTTGGCGTGGATTTGGCGTCAAGACTGGGGCTGAAGCCGGGTGATACTGTAATTTTAATCGGACAGGGATACCATGCGGTCACGGCGGCCGGAAAATATCGTGTTTCGGGCTTGTTGCAATTAGGCAGCCCGGAGCTGAACCAGCGCATCGTTTATCTGCCCCTGCACTGTGCGCAGCAGTTACTCGATGCGCCCGGAATGGCTACTTCGCTGGCATTGCAGATTGAAAGTCCTGCCAAGATGGAGGCCCTGGCCCGTCGTCTTCGCCCTTGGATCGATACCACGCAACTGGAACTGCTCACCTGGAAGCAACTGTTCCCGGAGTTGGATCAGTTTATCACCGCGGATTCGGCCGGCCATATCATCATGAGCGGGGTGCTGTACCTGGTCATCTCATTTGGCCTGCTCGGAACCCTGTTGATGATGGCCCGGGAGCGCACCCATGAATTTGGAATTCTTGTTTCTCTGGGCCTGAAAAGAAGCAGAATAGCCTTCATGCTCCTGTGTGAATCGGTGTTTATTTCTCTGATGGGCTGCAGCGCAGGAATCGCTTCAGGCTGGTTGCTGGTCAGGTGGTTCCATCTGAATCCTATTCCGCTGGGGGGCAGACTGAAAGAAATGTACCTGAGCTACGGTATCGAGCCCGTTATTTCCGTAAGCAACAGGCCGGATGTTTTCACAGTTCAGGCTATGGTGGTACTGTTTATTTCTCTAGCCTTGGTTTTTGTTCCCATGGTGAAGGTATTTCAACTGCAGCCGGTGGCCGCATTAAACAGCTAAACCTTGATTTTTTTCATAGCCTGGCGAAATATCTGGAGAAATAAAACCCGTTCTGTACTGGTGGCAGGGTCTATTGCTCTGGGTCTGTGGGCCGGTGCATTTGTGATGGCTTTTGCCTGGGGTTTATACCAGAACAATATCCACGATGTGATTTACAGGCAGTATTCACATATACAGGTACATCACCCTCAATTCAACCCGGATATGGATCCGGCGGCCTTGCTGAGTAAGTCGCCTGCCTGGAATTCCATGCGGGTTCAGCCCGAGGTTCAAAGCCTCACTACCCGGCTGATGGTCAGCGGGATGGTGCAATCGGCAGTGGCGGCAGGTGGCTGTGTGTTGCTGGGTATTCACCCTTCCGAAGAAGCCATTCAGACGGAACTTGAAAGTCTGCTCGTTCAGGGTGAGTATTTCCCGCTGAGCAAAATGCCCCAGGTACTGATCGGAGCGAAGTTGTCCCGCAAACTGAAGGTGAAACTGCATCAGAAAGTGGTGGTGAGTTTCAGCGATACTGCAGGGAATATCAGCGCCGTTGCTTTGCGCATCAGCGGTATTTATCGCTCAGCAAATGCCGCGCTTGACGAGCGTATGCTCTACACGGAACATCAGACCCTGGCCGGCCTGCTCGGTCTGGACAGCAACAGTTTCCACGAAGCTGCAATTCTGTTGAGACAGCCGGATAAACTGGATGCGGTTCAGGCGCAGTTGGCAAGTATGTTCCCGGGAGCCAGGGTGCAAAACTGGATGCAGTTGTCGCCGGAAACTGACATTGTCATCAGCTCATTCAACCTGTATATGTACATCGTGATTGGCATAATCCTGCTGGCACTCAGTTTCGGCATCGTAAACACCATGCTCATGGCGGTGCTGGAACGTGTGCGGGAAATAGGTGTGTTGCAGTCCATTGGCATGAACAAGCGCAGGATTTTTTTCATGATTATGCTGGAAACCCTATTTCTTTCTCTGCTGGGAAGTCCGGCAGGCCTGTTCATTGCGCGTTTTACCGTGTACTACACGGGCTTCTACGGTATTGATTTATCGCGTTTCAGCGAAGGGTTTTCACAGTACGGTTTCAGCGCCACTGTTCATCCGGTGCTTGAAACATCGAGGTATTATGTAATAGGTGTCATGTCCTTGTGTACCGCCTTGCTGGCCTCCGCGTACCCGGCATACAGGGCTTTGCAGTTGAAACCGGTAGAAGCCGTGCGAAAAATATGATGGATGATTTATTGAGGATACCTATGGAACAGAATACTACGGTTATTGATGCCCATGAGCTGACGAAGATTTATAATGGCCGGCAGGTGCCGGTGAAGGCTATTGATGGAGTGCATCTTCATTTGGAAGAAGGGGAATTTGCAGCGGTGGTGGGCCCCTCCGGGTCGGGAAAAAGCACTTTGCTGCATCTGATTGGCGGTCTGGATACACCCACTTCCGGAAATGTAGTACTGGCGGGTACTGAAATCACGCGACTGAGTGAGCATAAACTGATTGATTTTCGTCTGCACCATATCGGCTTCGTCTTTCAGGCCTACAACCTCGTGCCGGTGCTCACTGCCCGCGAGAATATCGGTTTCGTGATGCAACTTCAGGGACTTCCGCGCAGCAGTATCAACAAGCGGGTGGACGAGTTGCTGGCCCAGGTGGACATGATCGAAAAGGCCGATGTGAAGCCGGCCAAGCTCAGTGGCGGACAGCAGCAAAGGGTGGCGGTAGCCAGGGCGCTGGCTTCCAGGCCGCGTATTGTGCTTGCTGATGAGCCAACGGCAAATCTGGACAGTGTCAACGCGGGCAAGTTGCTTGACCTGATGGCGCGGCTGAACCGTGAGGAACACATCACGTTTCTGTTCAGTACGCATGATCCAAGGGTCATCGAAAAGGCCCGCAGGGTCATCACCCTTGTAGATGGCAGGGTTGTTTCAGATACCAGACCCGGCTGAGTATGCTGCGCAGGCTGTGTCTGATTGTATCATTGCTATCTGCTGCTGCGCTTTATTCCGCTGATTCTGCCCGTGCGAAACCAGTGTTTCGTGGGTTTATCAAAGTGCTGAATCAAGCCTCATTCGTGAAAAACCTGCGTGAAACGGAGTATTCGGCCATGGTACACGGTCGCATCAACTTTTTTTGGGAAGCGAATAAGCATCTGCGCTTCAGAGTGGACAGCAGACAACGTCTTTTTCTTGGCAATTTGCCGAAACAGCGCGGATTTCGGGACCTGGTCGGTGTGGATGACGGCCTGATATCCTTGTCACACACGGAATCTTCAAGTTCCGGCTGGCTTTGGCATTCCATCATTGACCGGGCTCTGGTTTCTTATCGAACAAAATCCCTGGAACTCACGCTGGGCAGGCAGCGCATCAACTGGGGCATCAATACGGTATGGAACCCCAATGATGTGTTTAACACCTATAACTTTTTCGATTTTGATTACGAAGAACGACCGGGCTGCGATGGGTTCAGGCTTGTAACGAACTTGCCGGATGGTGCGCTGGAACTGGCGGGTTCCGCAGGGAGGAATTTCAGCAACCCCAGGCTGGCCATGCTTTGGAGCACTCGTCTGCGCACTTATGATTTACAGTTCCTCGCAGGGAAATTTGACAGCTTTTATTTAGTAGGGGCGGGATGGGCCGGAAATCTGAGGAAGGCCGGTTTTAAAGGAGAAGCCAACCTCTACCGCAATGGGCAGCCTGCCGAAACTGCCGACTTTATTTTCCTCGCCTCAATAACGGCAGATTATACTTTTGGAAAAGGCTGGTATGGAATGGCCAGCTACCTGTATAACAGCAGAGGATCCAACAATCTGAGCGGATTGGGGATGATTACTTATCAGAAACTCAGTCCGATGAACCTGATGCCTTTGAAACAACAGTGTGCATTCCAGGCGGCCAAACAGTTCAGTCCGGTTTTACAGGCTTCTGTAAGTGTTATCTACGGGCTGAAAGATCGGTTGAGCATCTTTGTACCTTCCCTGCAATACTGGGCGGCACAAAACTGGGAATGTACCCTGCTGGGGCAAAATCTGTTTGCCCGTGCAGGCGCTACTTACCGCTCCCTGGGACAAAACGTCTTCCTCAGAGTCAGGTATAGTTTTTGATTGTGCCGAACTGATTAAACCGTTCCTGCCAGTGCCTTGTTGGCAGCGCGTTTGCGGTCGTTTTCGTCGAGCAGGATTTTGCGCAGGCGGATGTTCTGCGGTGTTACTTCTACGTATTCGTCCTCCTCGATGTATTCCATGGCCTCTTCCAACGAAAACTGGATAGGCGGTGCCAGTACGGTATTGTCGTCTTTGCCCGCGGCGCGGAAGTTGGTGAGCTGCTTGGCTGTTACCACGTTCACCACCAGGTCACCGGGTTTGATTTGCTCTCCGATAATCTGACCGGTGTACACTTCTTCTCCGGGATGAATAAAAAACTGACCACGGTCTTTGAGTTTATCCATGCTGTATGCGGTGGCGGTTCCTTTCTCCTTGCTGATAAGCACACCGTTGATTCGACCGGGCATGGAGCCTTTCCAGGGCGCATATTCCTTAAAGCGATGTGCCATGATGGCTTCACCCTGGGTAGCAGTGAGCATCTGGTTACGCAATCCAATCAGTCCACGGGAAGGAATGTCAAACTCCAAACGCACGAAATCACCTTTCGGCAACATGCTCAGCATTTCTCCCTTGCGCTGGCTCACGGCTTCAATCACTTTGCCGCTGTGGTGTTCCGGAACATCCACGGTGAGGGTTTCCACGGGCTCATGGGTAACACCGTCAATTTCTTTCACCAGTACACGGGGCTGTCCAAGCTGTAGCTCGTAGCCTTCGCGGCGCATGGTTTCCACCAGGATACCCAAGTGCAGGATGCCCCTTCCGAATACCATGAAGGAATCCGCGCTGTCTGTTGGCTTCAGACGCATGGCCAGGTTCTTTTCGGTTTCTTTCTCCAGACGGTCACGCAGGTGGCGGCTGGTAACAAACTTGCCTTCTTTACCAAAGAAAGGGGAGTTGTTGATGGTGAAGACCATGCTCATGGTAGGCTCATCAATGTTGATGGGGGGCATGGCCTGTGGATTTTCAGGGTCGGAAACGGTATCACCGATTTCGAATTGCTCCAATCCTGTTAATGCGCAGATATCGCCGGCATTCACTTCAGTTACCTTGCGGCGGCCCAGTCCTTCGAACACAAAAAGCTCACGGATGCGGTGCTTTTGAACACTTCCGTCGCGCTTAATCAGGCTCACGGGCATGTTTTCCTTCAGGGTACCCTGATGCACACGGCCAATGGCGATACGTCCGGTGTAGCTGCTGTAGTCCAGGCTGGTGATTTGCAGTTGTGGTGCGCCTTCGCGGATGATGGGTTCCGGAATTTCTTTCAGGATGGTATCCAACAGATAACTTACATCGGCGGTGGGTGTTTTCCAATCCGGGCCGTACCAGCCTTGCTTTCCGCTGCCGTAAATAGTCGGGAAATCCAGTTGCTCTTCGGAGGCGCCCAGGTTGAAGAACAAATCGAATACATCATCATGGGTTTTGTCGGGGTCGCAGTTGGGCTTGTCCACTTTGTTAATGACCAGCACCGGCTTCTTACCCAGTTGCAGTGCTTTTTGCAGCACGAAACGCGTCTGGGGCATAGGTCCTTCAAAAGCATCCACCAAAAGCAGCACGCCATCGGCCATGTTGAGCACGCGTTCTACTTCACCTCCGAAATCGGCGTGACCGGGGGTGTCAATGATGTTGATTTTATGGCCTTTCCACTCAATGCTTACGTTCTTGGCCAGGATGGTAATGCCGCGCTCACGCTCCAGGTCGTTGTTGTCCAGGATCAGTTCACCTGTTTCCTGGTTGTCGCGGAAAATGCGCGAATGCAGCAGCATCTTGTCCACCAGGGTGGTTTTTCCATGGTCAACGTGGGCAATGATGGCAATGTTTCTGAGGTTCATGCGGGGTGCAAAAAAGTCCGCGAAATTACTTCATTTAATCGGCATTTCCCTGTAAAGCCCGTATTGTTTTTTTGTGAAGGATTAGGCGCATGGCTTTGCCTATCTT
This sequence comes from Bacteroidota bacterium, assembly GCA_018969565.1. GTDB lineage: Bacteria > Bacteroidota > Bacteroidia > NS11-12g > UBA955 > REEB481. The sequence goes on from JAGWYC010000031.1 coordinate 7,385, forward strand.
TGCCCTATACTCTTGAAATTCGACGAATTCCCTTTTACCGATGAATTGCTTGATGGCCTGGATGCCATGGGCTTTGAACAGGCTACACCCATACAGGAACAGGCTTTCCCCATCATCCTCGATGGCCGCGACCTGATTGGATGCGCTCAGACCGGAACCGGTAAAACAGCGGCCTTCCTGCTGCCTGTGCTTGACGATCTGGTGATGGAGCCGGCGGATCATATCACCACACTAATCCTGGTTCCGACCCGCGAATTGGCGCTGCAGATTGACCAGGCGCTGCAAGGGTTTTCCTATTACACACCGGTGAGTTCTTTGCCCATCTATGGCGGTACCGACGGCATCGCCTTTGAACGCGAAAAGAAGGCACTCACCCAGGGTGCCAACGTGATTATTGCCACACCGGGGAGATTGCTGGCCCACATGAATATGGGCTATGTGAACTTCAAAAATCTGCGACATCTGATTTTGGATGAAGCAGACCGCATGCTGCACATGGGCTTCATTTTCGACATACAGAAAATTGTTTCTTACTTGCCTGCAGAGCGTCAGACTTTGATGTTCTCCGCGACCATGTCGCCCAAAATCCGCGACTTGGCCAAGAAGTTGCTGCGCAACCCGGAAGAAATCAGTTTGGCGGTTTCCAAGCCCGCAGAGCGCGTCAAACAGATGGTGTATCTGGTGGAAGACAGCAGCAAGAATGCCCTGATTCGCAGCATCGTGCTGGAGCGTAAAGGCGTGAGTACCATCATTTTCGCCGGCACGAAGCAAAAGGTGAAGGATTTAGAACGTGAATTGTATCGCTCGGGATTGCAGGTGGGCTGCATTCATTCTGATCTGGAGCAATTGCAAAGGGAAGAAGTGCTGCGCGGATTCCGCAGCAAGCGGGTTCCTGTGCTGGTGGCTACGGATATTCTGAGCCGGGGCATAGACATTGACGACATCGGCCTGGTCATCAATTACGATGTGCCCCGCGATGGTGAAGACTACGTGCATCGTATAGGTCGCACGGCCCGTGCAGCTTCAGAAGGGGAGGCCATCACCCTGGTAAACAGCCCCGACCGCAGGAAACTAAAGCGCATCGAGGAACTCATCGAATCTTCCATCATGGAAATGCCCTTACCGGAAGGTATTCAGATGGGGGTAACGGAAAAGAAACCCGGGCGTGACAGACCGGGCAGACCGGGAAAAAACTCGGGCAAGTCAGGACATGGAAAGGAGCGCAAAGGCAATCCCCGCCGCTGAGTGGCTGCCGGCATTTCATTCAGCATGGAGTAGGTATCGCACTTACAGCAATAGAGAGCAGACACATTTAATTCTGAGCGCGTTTACTCCCCTCCAGGCCGCCGACGCAGACCTTCGCGGGTGTGCAGTTGCAGAATTCTCAACTGTTCCCTTTTTACCAGTAAATCTTTGCGCAAAGCCCACAAGGGGTCGGTATGTGTTCGCGGTGCCTTCTCGGGGTTGAATAAAGGCAAAGGGTAATCTTTTCCCGGGGTGAAGTGGTATAACTGTGCTTCCATTTCATTGACCAGCCAGGGCCGATGCAACAGTCTCAAAGGCAAGCCCTGAAGTTCTGGTACCCAGCTTGAAATAAATGTGCCATCCGGGTCATGGCTGAGCGCATTCTTCACCGGATTGTACACCCGCAAGGTGTGGATGCCCGTTGTACCGGCCTGCATCTGGAACTGCGGATAGTGAATACCAGGTTCGTAATCCAGGAATAATCGCGCCAGATGATAGGCACCGGAGCGCCAGTCGTAGCCCATGTGATGGCATAAAACGGAAACGAGCATGGCGCGCATCCTGAAATTAATCCAGCCGGTTGCCTGCAAACAGCGCATGGACGCATCCACCAAGGGTATGCCCGTGCGCCCTTCCATCCAGGCTTGCAGCAACTCAGGGTCCTTATTGCGCTCCAGTCTGGCATAGCCCAGGTTGATGTGTTCGGTTTCGTAGCGACATTCATTTTCGAACTTCTGGATGAAGTGACATCGCCATTTCAGCCGTTCCAGAAAACTGTTCCAGGGCTGCGTCTGCTTCAGTTCCTTCATACGGCTGCGTGTGAACTGGAACACCTGACGGCTCGACACATTACCCCAGGCCAGATAGGGTGAAAGACGGCTGCAGGCGCGGCGGCTTTCCTGTGGTTTGGAGATGGCCCGACGGTAATTATTTCCCCTGCCCCGAAAGAAATCCTCCAGATAACGAAAGGCCAGCAGCTCGCCTCCTTGTTGCATCTCATCGGTGGCACGAAGCCAGGGCTCTTTTTGTTCTTGTTTCAGAAGCAAGTCGCGTGGAACCGCCAAGGCGGGTGCTTTACAGTATTTGTTTTGAATTTGAGGCGCGTGCATGGTGGCAAACCAGGCAGCGTCCCAGCCTTCGCGGTTTCGTATGCCACGTTGTATGCCGTCGCGTTGTGATTCAGTCCATTTAATGCCGTGTTCCCTGAACCAACGCTGCATTCGGCGGTCGCGGTCCCAGGTAAGCTGCGTGCCTGATTCGGCATAGCTGAAAACCGAAACAATGTGGTACATGTCATGTAAAGCCGTAAAAACGTCTTCAGCTTCTGCATAAAACACAGCCACTTCCTGCCGGATTCCCTGCCAGCAGCGGTTCATGGCTTCAATAGATTGCAGGCAAAACCCATGATGTCGGGAAGACGCATCCGGATGCGCGAGCAGGGAAGGTTCAAAAATATAAACAGCCAGCCAGGGCAGGCCGGAGCTTTCAGCTTCTGCCAGCGCCGCATGGTCTTGCGTACGCAGGTCGCGCTTCAGCCATACAATACTGATTTTCTGCTTTTGCCCCGGCATTCGGCAACTAAACAGCAGAACAGCGTTGCCGGTTCATTGAGGTCAAAAAGATAAAATCGGGGGCTTTTAATCTCATGTTCCTGGGGAAGTGTTTTATCGGACTGAATTTTCCTATTTTAAAACGTAATTGTATAATTATCAACTACTTAGCACTTGGATTTGTACTTTGGCCTTTCAAAAAAGAAACTCAGAGTTTCCTAAGGGAACTTTCAGTACCTAAAAAAGGTATTTATAGTTTTGTTTAATTCAGGAGAGAATTATATTTTATTTGTAGTGATATTTATAGGTTTATGATGGATCATGGGGAACCGGAAACAAACAAACGTATAGGGAGGAATATTCGAATCTTAAGGGAGCAGAAGGGGCTCAGACAACGTAATGTGTCCACTCTGTTGGGAATCACACCAAACGGCTACGGGAAAATCGAACGGGGTGAATCTTCGCTTACAGTGGAACGACTGGAACTCCTCGCCCAGATTTTTGGGGTCAGCGTCCCCGATATTATCCATCTTGATCCTGAACAGAGTTCGCAGCATCGTGAATTGATACTGGCCTACGAAGAGAAAGAAGAACTGATCAGACAGGAAATGGCGGGTTTCCGTGAGCAATTGCAGTTATTGCAGGAGAAAGTGCTGCAACACAGCAGGCTGCTGGAAAGCCTGATGGGCCAGAAAAAATAATCGGCGGTTCCGTGTACGCAGCCCGTTCAAAGTGCGCGGCACCTTGATTAGGCTCATGCTTCACCCCAAAGGTCATCCAGAATTTCCATGGCCTGATCTGTTCCTTGAACAGGTTCCAGACATTCCCTGTCACGGCATATATAAATCCTGGACTGATTTAAGGGCTTGCCCTGAAACAAGGGCAGCACGGAGTTGTTTCTCGCATGTGCCAGAACCATACAGGTGGGCAAGTGGCTGCTGAGTTCCCGTGTGAAATCTTCTGCCTCAGGGCCGCAGAGTTCCATCTGAACGGTGCCATAGGCTTCCATCAGCGCTACCTGAGCCCAGCCACTGTACCAGCCCGGGAATTTCTTGAGCTGCTGTCGCACGGCATCGAGTTGACGACTGCTGATTTCTGTATAAGTATCTTCCAGAAATAGATAGCCCAGTTTCCGAAGGCTGCGGGCCAGCATGGAATTCGCCGAGTCAATGACATCGTCGTTGAGGTCGGTTTTGCGGATGACCAGCGGGGTGTCTTCCGAAGAAGTAAAAAAGAAAATGCCCCGTTCATGATCGTAAAAATGTTGGATGCAGTAATCTGCAAGTTCCCTGGCAGCCAGCACATAACGCTCATCCGAACCCGTTTCGAACAGGCGGATTAATCCGGCGATGACACAGGCGTAGTCTTCCAGAAATCCATTGATGGCGGGCTTTTGATGCTGATACGTTCGGAAAAGTCCTTTCCCATTTCGGCATTGATTCAGTAGAAAATCAGCCAGCCGTTCAGCCTTTTGGGTATAGGAAGCATCATTAAGGTAAAATCCGGCGTCGGCGAGGGCACTGAGCATCAGGCCGTTCCATGCAGTGATGACCTTGTCGTCAAGCCCGGGACGTTCCCGTAATTCCTGGGCCTGAAATAGTTTCTGCCGCACACGACGTAAAGTTTCAAAGTAAAATTCGCCGCTGATGTTCAGCTCGGCGGTGAGTTCGGCGGGTGATTTCCGCTTATACAGGATGTTGTAACCGTGTTCCCAATTGCCTTCTTTCTTTATGTGAAACACCGCAACGGCAAAAGGATAATCATCGCCCAGGGTCGCTTGCAGTTCTTCATCAGTCCATACGTAGAAACGACCTTCCATGCCTTCGCTGTCGGCATCCAGGGCGGCCATGAAGGCGCCTTCGGGTGTTTCCAGTTCCCGGAAGCAGAATTCGAGGGTTTCGCGCACGACATCTTCATAAACATAGGCTCTGCTTAGCGAAAAGGCTCTGCTGTAAAGACTGATGAGCTGGGCATTGTCGTACAGCATTTTCTCGAAATGCGGCGCAAACCAATAAGGGTCGGTGCTGTAGCGGCAGAAACCTCCGCGTACCTGGTCATAGATGCCGCCATTGGCCATTTTCAGCAGGGACAAATTGCTGAAGTCTAAAGCCTCTTTGTTACCGGTCATCAGGTACAGATTCAACAGCAACTCATACTGATTTGGCAGGG
>JAGWYC010000354.1 GCA_018969565.1 Bacteroidota bacterium
AGAAGCAAAATTCTTGTACGACTGCGGGATGGAACCCACCGCTGCTTCCAGCAGGCCGAGTGATTTCTCCGTCAGAATGAACCCCGGATGCCGCCTGGAATTCTCCTGTAAGTCCGACCAGGCATTGCGAAACAGGGAGAAGGCGGTCCAGTACGAACCGAACTTCAACGCGGCAAGCCCCCAGTGCAGCCGTATTTCACCGCGACCGTATAAACGCCAGGGGGATTGCTCCGGCAGTGATTCAAATTGCTTTATCCTGTCAGAACTCAGTCCGTACAAACGGATGTATTCCGCTTCGTTTTCGTTGATAAAAACACGGATGAAGTCCATGTAATCGTCCAACAACAGCGGTGCGATATTTCCTGTTTTGCGCTCGGAGGCAATAGCAGACTCAGCATCGGCGAATCGCAGCCGGTGAATGAAGCGCAAGCCATCGGCACAGGTGCCGTTGAATGTAAAATGAGCTGCGCCCCAACCTGAAAAGGGAAGCAAAAGGGCAAAAAAGAAAAGGGAAACATAGCGCTTCCCTTTCTTTATCAGGTTCATAGTTTTGGTATTATTCCGCCTTAGCGCCGATTTTCAATTTGCGGCGTGTAGTGGTTTTTTCCGGCTTGGGTTCGTACACAGTTTCCTGACCGGAGATGGTTACATCCACCAAGATACGTCCGCAATGTTCGCAATCAATGATTTTGAAATGCGCACGGATATCGCTCTGGCGCTGCGGAGGGATGCGGGCAAAGCAACCGCCGCAGGATCCGCGGAGGATACTCGCCACGGCAATGCCATTGCGCACATTGCGACGGATGCGGTTATAGGCTTTGAGCAAGCGCTCTTCCACCTGCTTTTCAGCCTTGGCGCGGTCTTCACTCAGCCTGCCCATCTCGTCTTCGTTTTCTTTTTCGATGGTTTTAAGTTCGCCGCGTTTGAATTCCAAATCCTTTTTACGTGACTCCAGATGCTGCTCGGTGGTTTCCAGCAACAACTTCTGACCATCCAGCTTTTCCTGCTGAATCTTGATAGATTTCTCTGTTTGGAGAATTTCCAGACCGAGGATTTCGATTTCCTTGTTCAGGGCATCGTACTCGCGGTTGTTCTTTACCTGATTCAGTTGGTCCTTATACCGATCTATCTGCTGGTTGCACTCCTTGATGCGGTTCTTGTAGGCGCCAATGCCATCCTGGATATCCTTTATTTCGCTCTGGATATTTCCAATGCGGGTTTCCAGTCCAACAATGCCGTCTTCCAGGTCTGCCACTTCCATGGGCAGTTCGCCCATCATGGCTTTCAGGTTGTCCAGCGCGGTGTCAATGGCCTGCAGCTTGTAAAGGTTCTTGAGTTTTTTTTCTACGGTCAAATCCATGGTTTCGGAAAATACTTCACCGGATTGGTATTCGTTTCCGGTAAAAGAACCGCGAATTTAGGGAAATTTTCATTCAACACCTCAACAATCAGGTTTATGGTGTATTGCTCGCTTTCAAAATGTCCGATATCCAGCAGCCACATCTGTTCTTCGGTATCAAAGAACTCGTGGTATTTCACATCAGCGGTGATATAAGCATCGGCGCCGGCCTGCAAAGCTTTTTTGGTGAGGAAACTACCCGCACCGCCACATAGAGCCACTTTTTTAATATATGGCTGCGGCCCCATGGCTACCCTGATGCCTGGCAGTTCCATGGCGCTTTGGACATGTTTCAGGAATGCTTCGCTATCCATCGCTTCCGGCAAATTTCCGATTAACCCTGAACCGCTTTCCTGCCATTCGTTCAAAATGGGAACCACCTGATAGGCTACCTCCTCGTAAGGATGGGCCGCCTTCAGGGCCTGCATCAGTGCCGTTTCGCGGTGTCGGGGTGCAATCACCTGGATATAAGTTTCTTCTTCTTGATGAATTATTCCCTTTTCTCCGATGAAAGGATTGCTTGCTTCCCCGGGCCTGTATGTGCCGATGCCGCTC
>JAGWYC010000032.1 GCA_018969565.1 Bacteroidota bacterium
GTTCATTCACGCGGGCCTTCAGATTCAGCACACTGTCTTTACGCAACACCTGCAGCACAACATCCTTTCCTGAATTAGTCGAAAGCTCTTCACGGAAAACCTGATAAAAACGAGCCTCTTTTCCATTGACGCTGAGCAAACTGTCACCCTGCTTCATTCCCGCTTTTGCCGCCCCCATATCCGCCTGAATTCCGCTGATGCTGAAGGTACTCAGCACATCCAGAAATGCACCGGGCCCCTTCCCTTTCTCCATAATCCGCTCGGCAAAATCTTTGGGCAAAATAATGGTCGTATCCCGACCGGAGCGCATGATGCGTACTTCGTGTTTATCTGCCATCAGGAATTCGGGATCATACACTTCCTGCCAGTCCTGTGGCGCTTTTCCATTCAGAGAAACAATCTTATCACCATGCTGAAAACCCATGGAACGACCCAGATCACCGGCATACATGCCGTATCCTTTGTTCACGGCTTCGTTCGGAAGATAGCTGTCTCCGTAATACAACAGGGACAAAGTGGCAATCAGCAGACCCAGTAAGAGGTTCATGATGATACCTCCGAGTAGCACAATGAGTCTTTGCCATGCCGGTTTAGCGCGAAACTCCCAGGGATTTGGTGCTGTTTTGAGCTGATCTTTATCCAGGGATTCATCTACCATCCCCGATATTTTCACATAGCCTCCCAAGGGAAGCCAGCCAATACCGTATTCGGTTTCACCGCGTTTCCAGGAAAATAATTTCACATTAAAAGCATCGAAAAACAGATAGAATTTATCTACCCTCATACCGAACATACGCGCTGCCAGAAAATGACCGAATTCGTGAACGGTAACCAGTACGGCGAGTGCCAGCAACAACTGGCCTATCATGACTAAAGTACCCATGTAATGGACAAAATTAAGGATTCGCGGCTGCCTGAGCGCGGTTTTTTTCGGCACGCATCCGACATGGCGGGATGAATAGACTTCAGAGGTTGTGGAACATGGCCAGATGGGGAATGCCTACTTCTTCAAACCAGTCGCCTTCGGCCTGATAACCCATTTTTCGGTAAAAGGGTACCGCGTTTTTTCTGGCATGAAGTTCAATTCTGCGACAACCCTGTTCTCGAGCAAAATCTTCGGCGAAGCGCACCAGCAGGGAGCCCAATCCGCGGCCCTGAACATGTTCATCCACTGCCACCTGTCGCATCTTCAGTATTTCGCTGCTGTATCCATCGGCTTTCCTGAGCAGCAAAACTGCGCGCAGTACCGAGCCTTCGCGTACTGCCAAATGCCATTCTGCGGATTCGACTTTCAAATCGTCGGGATGGTAAGACAATCCGAGCGGTTTACGCAATACGCGGTCGCGCAGGGCCAGCGATGCAATCTGCAACCGGGAACCAAACTCCAGCAAGGAACATGTAAGGTCTGCGGCGTGCAGCATCATCAGGAAACGCTGTCCTTCGTCTGGGCATCCACCACGGCGATAGCGGCCATGTTGGCGATTTCACGTACGCTGCTGGTATGATGCAGAATGTGCACCGATTTGCGGAAGCCCAGCAAGACAGGACCGATGGATTCCACCGGGCCGGCGCTGCGCATCAACTGATAAGCAATATTACCGCTGTCCAGATTCGGGAATATCAATACATTGGCAGCCTGATTACCCAAGGTGCAGAAGGGTGCGGTTTTTTCTCTGTTTTCTCCGTCAAGGGCATAACTGACCTGCATTTCGCCATCAACCATAATTTCGCGATAATCGCGATGTAAAATAGCAACCGCTTCACGGATTTTCTCTGGGCTGGTACCTTTGGATGATCCGAAATTGGAGTAAGACACCAGCGCGATGCGTGGTTCAATCTGATACTTGCGCACCTGTTCGTGTACCATACGCGTCAGATCCACCAGTTCAGCCACTCCGTGGTCCAGATTTACGGTCGTATCCGCAAAGAAAAGGATGCCGTTCTTGGTCATCAGGATATGCATTCCGGCAATCCGCTGATAATCTGCATCGCGACCAATCACTTCCATAGCCGGTTTCAGCGCCAACGGATAATTGCGCGTCAATCCGGAAATAAACGCATCAGCTTCACCATTATCCACCATCATGGCACCGAAATAGGTACGCTCGCGCATTTGCTTCGTGGCCTCGTATAAGGTAAGTCCTTTGCGCTGTCTGCTCTGATAGAGTTTTTTTCCATATTGCTCACGTCTGGATTTTGAGGCCTCTCCACGGGTATCAATAATCTCCATCTCATCCAGCGCATGCACATTGTGTTCCTCGGCCAGGCGCTTAATCACCTCGGGGTCACCAAGCAGGATGGGTTTGGCAAAGCCTTCTTCCACACAAATCTGGGCCGCTTTCAGGATACGATAACTGTCGGCATCGGCAAAAACCACACGTTTTGGGTTTTTTCTGGCGCGGGTAATGATGCGGTTGATGAAGTCATTATCAATTCCCAGGCGGCGACGTAATTCTGTGCGATAAGCTTCCCAGTCGTGAATGGGCAAACGCGCCACACCACTGTCCATGGCGGCTTTCGCCACTGCCGGCGCCACAGAGGTGAGCAGGCGCGTGTCCATAGGTTTGGGTATGATATAAGTACGTCCGAAGCTCAGGTTGCGCTCATTGTATGCCATAGCCACCGCTTCCGGAACGGGTTGCAGGGCCAGATCAGCGATTGCGTGCACGGCGGCCAGCTTCATTTCTTCATTGATGGCCGTGGCACGCACGTCCAGCGCTCCCCGGAAAATGAAAGGAAAACCCAATACATTATTCACCTGATTGGGGAAATCACTGCGACCGGTAGCCATGATGATATCTTCACGGGTGGCTACTGCCAGATTGTAGTCAATTTCGGGATCGGGATTAGCCATGGCGAACACGATAGGGTCTTTCGCCATGGAGCGAATCATATCCGCATTCAGGATGTTTCCCCTAGACAGGCCAACAAATACGTCGGCGCCGTTGAGGGCTTCTTCCAAAGAAGAAACATTGCGGCTGCTGGCAAAGAACTGCTTGTATTCATCCAGGTCGGTTCTGTCGGTGTGGAGCAATCCCTTGGAGTCGAACATCAACAGGTTTTCTCGTTTCACGCCCAGACTCACAAACAGTTTTCCGCAGGCAATCGCAGAGGCGCCGGCACCGTTTATCACCATTTGTATAGTCGATATTTCCTTCTCTACCAGTTTAAGGGCGTTGATTAAAGCTGCGCCAGAAATGATAGCCGTACCATGCTGATCATCGTGCATGATGGGGATATTCAGCTCTTCCTTAAGTCGTTTTTCAATTTCAAAACTTTCAGGTGCTTTAATATCTTCCAGGTTAACCCCGCCGAAGGTGGGTTCCAGGGCTTTGACAATACGCACAAACTCATCCACATCCTTGGTATCGAGTTCGATGTCGAACACATCAATATCGGCAAACAGCTTAAACAAGATACCCTTGCCTTCCATTACCGGTTTACTTGCTGCTGCGCCGATATCACCGAGGCCAAGAACTGCTGTTCCATTGCTGATGACGGCAACCAGGTTTCCGCGGGCGGTGTACTTATAAACATCGTCCGGGTTTTCGGCAATTTTCAGACAGGGTTCTGCTACCCCCGGAGAATAGGCCAGAGCCAGATCGCGCTGGGTTTGGGTAGGCTTGGTGGGAATGATTTCTATTTTGCCCGGCCGGCCATCAGCGTGATAGCTCAGGGCGTCAAAATACTTCTTATCTGACATCCTTTAAAGTATTGCAAATGTAAGAGAATCGGCGCCCTGTCAATGCGGGTAATTCACTTGTTCGAGCATACCATTACCGGTTCTGAACACATTTCCCGAGAATTTTCCAATGACGCGGTAATCATGTGTAGCCATAAGCACGGCGGCGCCTTCGCGACAAATTTCATGAAGGAGTCCCACGATATCGTCGCTCACATCGGGGTCCAGATTTCCGGTTGGTTCATCGGCAAGTATTACTTCCGGATGATTTAAAATGGCCCTGGCGATCACCACTCTTTGCTGTTCGCCACCGCTGAGGGCGCCGGGCATTTTGTAGTCTTTATTTTCGAGTCCAACGCGTTTCAGCACTTCTAATGCACGTTCCCGCATTTGTTCTTTATTCTTCCAGCCTGTAGCCTGCAACACAAAAAGCAGGTTATCCATGACATTGCGGTCGCCCAGCAACTGAAAATCCTGAAATACGATGCCCAGTTTTCGGCGCAAAAACGGAATCTGCCTGCGTTTCAGGGTGGTGAGATCAAATCCGGCGGTAGCGCCTTCTCCGGCCTGCAAAGGCAATTCTCCGTACAAGGTTTTAAGCAGCGAAGATTTGCCTGAACCTGTTTTGCCGATGAGGTAGGCAAACTGTCCTTTTTCTACCGACATATTCACCTGATGCAATACGGGGATACCCGACTGAAGAATATCGGCCTTATGCAGGTAAATAGCAGTTTCACTCATGGTACAAAAATAAAGATGCCTGAAGTTCAGATATTGACTTCAGGCATCGGTTGTTCAGAAAAAAGGTCGTATTAGAATTCCCGGTCGGGCTCCAGATTCCAGTCCACCGGTTCCAGGCCACACTCCAGAAGGTATTCATTGCATTCGGAAAAAGGCCTTGATCCAAAGAAACCCTTCTCTGCCGCATAGGGCGAGGGATGGGCGGCTCTGAGCACTAAATGCTTGTCTTCGTCAATCAGGTGTTCTTTTTCTTGCGCGTCACGGCCCCAGAGCATGAATACCAGATTCTCACGCATGCTGCTCAGTTTGGCAACGGCTGCGGAAGTAAACTGTTCCCAGCCGTGGCCGTGGTGGGAGCGCGGTTCATTAGAGCGCACCGTCAGCGTGGCATTCAACAAGAGAACCCCATTGTCAGCCCAACGCGTTAAGTCGCCGGAATACGGGATAGGGTATCCAAGATCATCTCTGAGTTCACGAAATATGTTGTAGAGTGATGGCGGTTTGCGCACACCTTTACTTACTGAAAAACAAAGACCATTAGCCTGGCCGGGTCCGTGATACGGATCCTGACCGAGAATTACAGCCTTCACATTCCAGAATGGAGTGTGATCGAATGCTGCGAAAATTCTGTTACCCGGAGGATACACCCTATGCCCCTGCGCCCTTTCCTCATGCAAGAATGCCCTTAAGTCCTGGAAGTAACTCTTTTCAAATTCATCCCTAAGCACTTCGTACCAGCTCGGGTCAATTCGAACCGACTGATGCACCTGTTGTTCCATGTATGTTGTTGATTGTTAACTTACTACGAATATTGGGCGGCAATAGTAAGCATATTCTTTCATCGAAAAAAGTGCTTTTATGGTCATCATAAATCCGGCATCTCTCAGGAAAACAACTCCTGAATTTCTTCTTCGCTGAGTTGCCCTACCCACTGGTCTTCTCCTTCCATGACGGTTACGGCAAGTTTCTTCTTGCGTTCCTGCATGTTCAGAATCTTTTCTTCTATGGAATCACGGGTGATGAATTTGTATGAAAAAACAGGTTTCTGCTGTCCGATTCGGTGCGCCCGGCTTTCCGCCTGCTGCATCACAAAGGGGTTCCACCAGGGGTCACAAAGGAACACATAATCGGCTGCGGTCAGGTTGATGCCGGCATTTCCTGCTTTCAGGGAAAGTAAGAAGACCGATACCTGTTCATCCTGCTGAAACCGATCTATGGCGGCAGCCCGTTCATGACCCGGCATGTCGCCTACGAGTTTACAGAAATCTATTCCCGCCTCGGAAAGCCAATTTTCGATGATGGCCAGATGCTGAACAAATTGCGAAAAAACCAGCACTTTATGACCGCCTTCGATGGCGCGTTCCAGCATGTGTATTATCTGCTCGTATTTCCCGCTGCCCCCTTCAAAATCCTCGTGCATGAGCAAAGGATTTATAGCCAACTGACGCAGCCTGGTCAAACCTGCAATCACCTTAAAGCGGCTGCGGTTGGCTCCATGCTGCTGTATGGAATCGAGGATTTCATTTCGGTACTGGCTTTTTGTTTTTTCATATAATTCGCGCTGCAAGGGTGTCATCTCGCAGTAGTGCACCTTTTCAAACTTTTCCGGAAGTTCCGGTGTAACCTGTTTTTTGGTACGTCGGAGGATATAAGGCTTTACCAGCCGGGCCAGTTCAAGGCCGCGTTTTTTATCCTGATTGCGTTCAATGGGCTTGATGTAATGTTCCTGGAAATAACGGTAGGTACCCAACAAGCCGGGATTCAGGAAATTCATCTGACTCCACAGGTCCAACAGTGTATTCTCTACCGGAGTACCGGTGAGTGCAATTTTCTGCTCGGCTTTTATTTGAAGGAGGGCACGCGCAGTCAGAGACAAAGGATTTTTAATCGCCTGGCTTTCATCAAGCACCACCACCCTGAAGTTGATACCGGCCAATCTGGCTGAGTCATTGCGGATGGTGCCGTAACTGGAAATGACTAAATCACTGGAAGCAATCATGCCGAAATAGCGTTCTCGCTGTGTTCCGGCGTAGATTAGCGTACGTATCGCGGGATTAAACTTCTTAGCCTCCTGTTGCCAGTTGTAAATCAACGAGGTGGGCGCTACAACCAGGCAGGGCCGATGATCCGGCCTTTCGCCTTTAGATTCTTCGGCAGTCAGAGCTTTGGGCTCCGTTGATTCGGCTTCGCCGGAATGAAAAATGGACAACTGTACCGGATTTTCACCGGAATAATCATGCTGCATATCCGGCAACAAGGGCGCGTTCCGGTTAATGCAGGATTGCAGGTATGCCAGGGTTTGAATGGTTTTACCCAAACCCATGTCATCAGCCAGACAGGCACCCAGGTGCTGGCTTCCGAGATAGCTAAGCCAATTATATCCTATTTGCTGGTAAACACGCAGGTTTCCTGAAAAACCTTCAGGCAAGGGCACGTCTTCCATTTCCTCAGGCTTGGGGATTACGGCAGGGGCCTTACGTGCAGCAATATCCTGAAACTCGCCGAGTTCATCCAGCAAGGGATGGTGCATCTTTTTCAGCGCCAGATTATCGCCTTCCTCATCGCCAAAATGAAACACCTTGGCGAGGCGCGTCATCCAGGCTGCCGGAATGATGGCGATGCTGCCGTCGGGCAAGGGAAATTCCCTGATTCCCTTGATGATATTTCCTCTGAGACGAGTAAACGGGAATACAAAATTCCCAAATCGCACTTCGGCACTCAAATCAAACCAGTCATCACGAGCTTTAACATTCAGATTCAGGCTTACTTCTCCAATGAATATCTTCCTGGACAAAGCCGACTGGTCAATGATAAATCCTTGACGCTGCAAATCAACCGCGTGTTCATTCAGCCAGTCAATCAGCGCCAGCGCATCAGAACCATAGGCTTCCTGCAAAGAAAAAAGACTGCCCTGAACCGGTTCTAATCCATTGTCAGTCAACCATTTAACCTTTTGTTCTTCCCAGTTTCGGGAACGCTTGATGCGGTGAAACTCGAATGAACCTTCCGCACGAATGAGGGAAACGTGAACCTGTTTTTCACTGTGATAAGGAAAATTCCACTTACCGTAATTGAGGTACAGCGACAAACAAGGTTTTTCGGTCAAACCCTCTTCCAGGCGCAGCACCGGTGAGGCCTGATGTTGTTCCGAAACAATATTAAAGCCCTGAGCAAACACATCATAGCGCTCCAGCAGGGGTTTTACGAACTTTTCGAGGTAAGGACCTTCTGTATCCTTAGGTATGTGGATGAATTTCTTTTTCAGGAAAGGTTTAATTTTCTTTCCATCCACCCCTTTCCCAAAGCGCAGAAGCTTATTACTCGCCAGCAGCCAGGCCGGTTCATTGCAAATCAGTTCGCTGCCATTACAGGAAAACTCGAGCTTAACGTCGCGGTGCTTGATGGTGGCGAAATAGTTAATGCCCTCTTCATCCTTACGGAAATGAAACAAGATTGTTCCATGATCCTGGCAAACTTCAATGGGCGTATCAATCGGGTTATTGCTGACACTTTCCAGAAACACCTTGCGGTCGCCAATCAGTTCCATCACCCGGGCAATCCGTTTTTCTATATACGGACGAACCTTTTTATGAAGTTCCTCATTATAGTGTTTGATGAAGAAATCCTCCTGGCGAATACGTTTGGTACCGGTGTAGAATTGCTTCATGATATGGTCGGTTTCCATTTCATCAAGCAGCCGGATAGCTTCAAGCTCTGAACCCGATAATCCGAAATAGGCCGCGGTTTGCCTGTGAATACGCTGATAGGAAAGGCTCAGTGTGCCGCTGGGATTGAGTAATACAGCATTTAACTCAGGCAACATACCGAAATAGGGATGCCGGACCAGGGTATAAACTACTTCAAAAGGTTGGGTGTTGGTGATTTGCTTGGCCAATAGATTACCGTAAAAACAGGCAAATTACGGCAGGCCGTGCGACTGTACAACCAAAGCGGATACTTTTAGGATATATTCCGACTGAAAAAAGTCATCCGCCCGTTTCAAAAAACGGTAAGTACCTTTTTCGTTTCGAAAAAGGGGGCAGGAAGACAGGATTGAATCAGGTATTCCTTAACCGCACGCATGGGAGCCAGTTTTTTAAAATCGCTTATTTCCTCCTGCAAATCACCACCTTTCAGAAAGACAATTCCTTGATTTAATCCATTGAAAGAAACCTTGTTTTTCACCCAGGGGTAAAAGGCCGCCATTCGAGTAACGGCGCGGCTCACTACCAGGTGAAAGCCGGCAGGGACCAATTCTGCACGGGTGGTTTCTGCATGAACATTCTTCAGTTTCAGCGCTTCAACAACCTCCTGCACCACCTTGATTTTTTTTCCGATGGAATCTACCAGCAGAAATTCAGTTTCAGGGAACATAATGGCCAGAGGAATTCCGGGAAAGCCGCCACCGGTTCCAACATCAAGCACTTTCCAGCCGGCATGAATTTCCACAAAACAAGCAATGGCCAGACTATGCAGCACGTGGTGGGTAAAGAAGGCATCCATATCCTTCCGTGAAACCACGTTAATCATGGCATTCCAATGGCGATAGATGTCTTCCAGTGCCAGCAACTGATCTTGTTGAGCCTCGGATAAAGAAGGGAAATAATGTGGCAGTTGTTCTTTGTTGTTCACCACTGAATACGTTTGGCAAACCAGGCGTTCAGCCCGGCAATGGAAAGAAAAAACACATAACAAATATCCAGCAAGGGATAGGCCCACATAATTTGAATTTGCTGTAACTGCGAAGCAGTGCGTGCCACCACCACAATACGCAGGAGCAACCACAGCGCATAAATTGTCAGGGGAAGCCACCAGTATGCTGTCCAGATAAACCAGCCAATGAGGGTCAGATAAAATGCGAGCTGGCTGAAAGACAGCAGGCCCAGAAATCTCTTCACGGAAGGTTTATAGTGTTTGCCCACAAAAAGGTGCCTTTTCTTTTGCTTCCACCAGTCTTTCAGCCGCAACTTAGGTTCACTCATCACATGTGTTTCGGGATGCATGATTACCGCGGTGTTTTTTAGATCAGCGGCATCCTGCACAAACAAATCATCATCGCCGGCGGGCAAGTGATGATGGCTGGCAAAGCCTTTCACTTTGAAGAACAAATCCTTGCGATAGGCCATGTTTCGACCTACGCCCATGTAGGCTTTCCCATGCAATGCCATGCTCAGGTACTGCATGCCGGTAATCAGGGTTTCAAATCGAATGAACAGATTCAGAAAACCCGGATGCTTTAAGTACGGAGAAAATCCCAGGACAAGCGCGTTTCCGGATGCAAAGCCCGCAGCGGCGCGGCTGAGCCAGTGAGGTGTATTCGGCACACAATCGGCATCGGTGAACAACAACAAATCATGAGCAGCCGCCTTAATACCAATGGTCAAGGCCAGTTTCTTACCGGGATTACGCACCCGGTCGCGGTCAACAGTGCAGACTTTGAGCGCGGCGTATTCCGCTTTCAGAGAGCGCAGGAACTCAGCACTGCCGTCCCAACTGCCATCATCCACCACAATAAGCTCAAAATCCGGATACTCCTGCGCCAGAATGAGGGGCAGGTTCTTTTTCAGATTATCCAGTTCGTTGTGGGCACAGACAATCACACTCACCGGCGATTTCACGGCTGGGCGCTGTTCTTCCAGTTTCAGTCGTTTTCTACTGCCTGAAGCGGTAAACCAACGGAGGTAATACCAGGCCATAATCAGCCATAAAGAAAAAGTGACGCCCAGAAACCACAGGTCTTCCGGACCAAGTTGGGGAAAGGTCATTTATTGATTTTGAAGCCAATACCGGAAATAGGACTTCCGGGTTTTCCGTCTGTTTTAAATTCTTCAATATCGCTCAACAACAATTGCCCCATAGTTTTGGCGGTGCGCTTGTTTTTAGGAAGTTCACTGAGTCGGATATGTTGGTTACGTACAGCTTCTTCTATCACTTTACGCACCGCTCGTCCGTTTCCGAAATACTTATCCCTGTGCTGATACATGTAGGTGATATACGCTTCCAGATGCGCGGCGGCCTCAGGAACGGGAGTAATGCCACTTTCCGATAATTGGTTGACGGCGATGCGGTACAGTTCGTCCGGTTTGAAATCTTCAAACTGGAATACCCTGTCAAAGCGGCTCTTCAGGCCCGGATTGCTTTCCATGAAGCGCTCCATATTTTGGGTATATCCTGCAGCAATCACGATAAAAGCACCCCGGCGGTCTTCCATGCGCTTGAGCAGGGTCTCAATGGCTTCCCGGCCGTAATCGCCGCTGCCGCCTTCGGTCAGTGCATAGGCTTCATCCAGAAACAGCACACCACCCATGGATTTATCAATCATCTCGGCGGTTTTGATGGCTGTTTGTCCGATATAGCCACCCACCAGGCTTTGTCGGTCGCATTCCACCAGGTGGCCACGCTCCAGAATGCCGAGGGCTTTATAAATCTGCGCCAGAATGCGCGCAACGGTGGTTTTTCCTGTGCCTGGATTCCCGCTGAACACGCTGTGCAGGGAAAACGCTTTACGCACATCTTTGCCCTGATCCTTATAAAAGCGCACCAGCTTCACCAGTTCATCAATGTCGTGTTTCACCTTGTCAAGGCCAATCATCTTGTTCAACTTGGCAAGGCTTTCCTTGAGCAGCTCCTCGTCAATAGGAATATCAGGCAGCATACCGGACTGAACCTTGAATATTTTTTCGAGGTCTTCAGCCTCAATGAGCGACAATTGGTCGGCGCTTAGGTCCTGAGGTTTATCTGTATTCATCACCCTCAGCCCCAGGTTCATCTTGGCTTCATCCACCATGGCATTCACCATACGGGCATTGCCAAAGAATTTATCCCGCTCGCGGTATTGGTCCACGAAGTACTTGTAGAACAACTCTTTGGCATCATCGCTGAGCCGAACGCCTTTTTTAGCGCAGGAGAAATCTGCAATTTGAATCAGTTCCTGCGGGACATAGTCGGGGAAGTCGTAGTACATATTAAAACGACTCTTGAGGCCCGGATTGGATTCGAGAAATATATCCATTTCTTCGGGATAGCCGGCCACAATGATGGCAATGTCAGAGCTATCGGACAATTCCTTCAACAATACTTCAATGGCTTCACGGCCAAAGTCCTTGCTGTCGTCGTCGCGGCGGGCCAACGAATAGGCTTCATCTATAAACAGGATACCATCTTTTGCTTTCTTGATGGCTTCTTTGGTTTTGGGGGCCGTCTGCCCGATGTATTCCGCCACCAGGTCTCCCCTATCCACTTCGTGTACGTGGCCCTTTTTCAGCAGGCCGAGTTCCTTGTATATCTTGCCGAGCAAACGAGCTACCGTGGTCTTTCCCGTTCCGGGATTACCACGAAACACTGCGTGCAGGTTGATATTCTCATCTTCCTTAAAGCCCTTTTCCTTGCGTATGGAAACGAAGCGCAGGTAGTTGGAGTATTCGCGGATTTTCGACTTGATGGGCTTCAGTCCGATGAGTTGATCCAGTTCCTGCATCACCTGGTCCAGATTCTGTACCGGCTTGACTTCAGGAGCTTTTTCCTGTTCATCGGCCTTGTCAAAATCAAGTTTTAGCTGATTCGGGTCATCTTCGCTGAATTCGATTTCCAGCAATGGACGAAAATCATCTTCTTCCGCCTCGATATAATCATCCCCTACTTCAAAGGGCATGGACGCCACGAGTTCATCCATAAAAACCACTTCCGCATAGTATTCCCCGCGGCTCCAGGTACCCACAATGTCGGAGCCCCAGCCGATGCTCACATGTAACTGGTCTTCATCGGGCTTTACGAAGATCACTTTGGTGATACTCCCTTTCAGAAAACCTGAAGAAGTGCGGAAGTTGAAAATAAACTCCAGCG
>JAGWYC010000033.1 GCA_018969565.1 Bacteroidota bacterium
TACTCACCATTTATGCTATGGACACCTACACCATTACCGAGGTGTCTCCAAGAAGCTACTATGCCAATGGGCTGGTGAGCAGCATTACCGTATTGCTGGATTCCGCATCCGGAGGCGGTGATGATTTTGTTGCAGAACTGCCATATCTTCAAACGTATAAGACAGCGGCCTGCGCAGCTACACAAGTAAATTCAGGGCCTTATTATTCCGAAGAACTGGAGATTATCTTTACTTACACCACCGGTACTACCGCTGCATCCTGCCAGGGAAATGGCGTGAAAAAAGGTTTGTACAACTCCTCGGGATGTCTCTGAATTTGATGAAGTTCAAGGAAAAATCTGTGGTTGAAATTCATTCCGTTTTTTTTATTAGATAATGCGCAAAACTTGCAATTATCTTGCACTGCTGGTCTTGCTCATTTCCTGTAAACAGGAAGTTTCGCACCAGAATGATATGGATGCGGCCACAAGGCTTCAAGCCGATTCATTGAATAATCTTGCTTTCAAAATAGAGGTAAAGGAACATGCAAAATCGCGCAACCTTGCCTTAGAAGCCTTGAATTTATCGCGTTCAATAGGTTATTTGTCGGGCGAAGGCCGCGCACTGTCTCAACTGGGCAGGTTGTTTCGTCAGAGTGAACAGCTTGATTCCGCGCTGTTCTACCACCGTAAGGCGTTAGAAATACGGCGCATGATCCGAGATACCCAGGCTATGGGTTATTCCTATGCCAACATAGGCGTTGTATTTAGCGGCTATGGGTTGTGGGAACGAAGTGCTATTTATAACGATTCAGCAATTTGGGCTTTTGAGCAGGTAAAAGATACATTTCAGTATTTAAGAAGGTTACAATCCAAGGGTGTCATTGCCGTTGAACTTGAAGGAGACCGCTCAGCCCTTGAAGTTTTTCTGGACTACGAGCGACGGAGTCGTGCTTATGGAGAAGACGGATTAGCGGCAGAAGCCTGCCGAAGCATATCACTTACTTATTATGCGTTACAAAAGCCGGATAGTTCTATTTATTGGCTAAATCGGTCTTTGGAGTTGAGTACGCGGTTAAACGACAGTGCCATGATGATGAACCTTAAAATGGATCTCGCTGTCAGGTATTTTGGGCTTCCGGATCTGAATCGCGGAACGCAATTTCTGAATGAATCCGAGCAACTGCTGAATCATGGTTTTGGAAGTGCATTCGATTCATTATACCTCAAGGAAGCAAAGTTTATACAAAAACTGGCACTGGCAGGACAGGATATTCTGATTCAGGATTTTGAACAGTGTTTTGTTGCAGAAGAGGCTTACTATAACCGTATTCATGCCTCCCAGTTAAGCGAGGTGGAAGGAGCTTACCAGTTGAAAGCCAAACAGGCCCAGAATCAAGCGCTGTATCTTCAGAACCAGCAATATAAAATACGGTTTATGGGGCTGTTGTTGCTGTTCCTGGGATTGGTGGTAATACTGGTGCTTACCATCAGTCATTACCGCAACAAAAGGAGTATCAATATGCGGGAAATGGAGTTAAAGGAACGCCATATCCGGAATATCCTGCAGGAGCAGGAACTGAAAACGGTAAATGCGGCTTTGGAAGGTAAAGATCAGGAAAGGACTCGTATAGCCGGGGAATTACATGACCGTTTGGGGTATATTCTGGCCTTGGCTAAGCTGAATTTTTCTTCATTGCAGGAAGATTTATCCCGCATGCAACATGAAAACTCCGACCGTTTCAGCCGTATATCTGAAATGTTGGACGAAGCCTCAACCGAAGTTCGTCGCATCAGCCATGATTTGTATGGCAGCAGCGTATTTAATTTCGGCATTACCACGGCTTTACACCAACTGGCAGAGGCCGTCTCGGCAGCCAATAAAATCCAGGTGCGCTTTTACAGTCAATATATACCCTCAGACCTCCGTCTGGAACTGCAGGTGAGTGTCTATCGTATTGTAGGAGAATTAATCAGCAATACACTGAAGCATGCCAAGGCCGGACAAATTGATATACAACTATTTGGGCGTGCCGGTGAACTGGTGCTTACCTATGAAGACGACGGGGAAGGTTTTGATACCAAAGATGCAACCTGGAAACACGGTATTGGTTATACCAATATTGAGGCGCGGCTGAAGAAGTATAAGGGTACTTATCTGGTGGAAACAGCGCCAGGCAGAGGGATGTACTTTCAGGCAGAAATTCCTTCTATTTACTATGAGCCCGAGTCATAATTTCATGTTTGAAGCAGAACATTAAACGGCTGTATCTTCGAGCATTGATTTATGAATTCGGGAATACAGAAAAATGTGA
This sequence comes from Bacteroidota bacterium, assembly GCA_018969565.1. Taxonomy (GTDB): domain Bacteria; phylum Bacteroidota; class Bacteroidia; order NS11-12g; family UBA955; genus REEB481. The sequence continues at coordinate 2,294 of JAGWYC010000033.1, forward strand.
GATTGTATCTGGTTGATGACCACCGCCTTATGAATGAAGGTTTGAAACAGGTTTTGGAAGCAAAGCCGGGGTATATCGTGGAACGTATGTTTACCGAAGCCGGATCCCTGCTGGAAGATCTGAATTTCCATAAACCGGATATCATCATTTCTGACATCAGTATGCCGGGTATGGATGGTATCACCTTGGCAAAAATTGTATTAGAACGTTTCCCCAAGATTCGATTTGTATTTCTCACCATGCACCTCAATGCCCAATACATCAGGCCTGCCATGCAAATGGGCGTGCATGGCTATATCCTTAAGGATTCAAGGGCTGAAGATATTTTTGAAGCCATAGATACTGTTTGTTCCGGTAAGCGCTATTTGTCACCCAAAGCAGCGGCCTTGTTACTCTCCGGGCCTGATGACGCTGTTGTCCTGACCCCCCGCGAAACTCAGGTACTCCGGGCTCTGGCGCTTGGATACAGCACTAAGGATATTTCTGATTACCTGAATATCAGTATCAGTACAGTGGATTCGCACAGGAAGAACCTTTTGCTGAAAACCGACTGCCGAAACGTGGCCGAACTGATTCTTTGGGGTGTAGAATCCGGATATGTAGATCCCGCCTCCCGCAAGGGCTGATGAGCGCAACAAAACCGGATAGCGGATCTGAATTACCGTAGTCTTGTTGCCTCCTAAGCGGGAAAAGAACTGCAAAAAAACCGCAGCAAAAGCCTTGTTCATAAAGCTTCTGCTGCGGTGTCTCAAAGGGAATCTTTATAATTTTTAGTGCTTTGGTTTAAAGGCCGTAGTGCCCGGGATTTGCTGGGCCGCTTGCTCTTCTTCTGTTGCTGGGCTCGTAGCCTTCGGTCTGGAATTTTGTTGTTGCATCTGGTAGTAGATCCCTTTGTCCGCAGGTTTTCCAAACACCTCGGGGTGTAAGTATGTCCCTTTTTCAGTTTCACTCTTCTCCACTTCTACCTGTATGCGGTTCTTTTCTGCATAAGCGTCATGTCTGATTCCGGTTACCTGCCAGGATATTTCGAGACCTTTTGTGGCACCTGCAATCTTGAACCGGTTATCCTTAATCTTCTCCGCTACATATACAGGAGCATAGCCGCCAATGCAGGTCAACTGGTAGCGGAATTCCATATTGAGGGCTTCGAACCAGTCAGGCATCAGCACCACAGCCTCGCCATGCTCGTCGGCTATGGCTATGCCGTTGTAGATGTTCATCATGTCGGGAGACTCCACGAAAGAGTGATACAGGTATTTATTTTCCGGATCCAGAGGATGGTCTATCTTAAAAGTGCCGCTGCTCTTACTGAGTGCACCTAACACGCTCATGCTGCCGTTCACCGTAGTTCTGCCGTTGAAAAAGCCCGCATAGCTTACGGTATTGCTCGCGCCGTTGTCGCCATAGATGGCAGCGCCGGAGGTGTTGGTAGCACCAAGCGTGCTGGCGTAAATACCGTTGTTGGACGTGCCAAGGCTGGCAAAGGTGCCGGTAGTATTGGTAAATCTTCCGGCGCCATCGGTGGTGGAATTAATCGCGCTGAGTGCATTCAGGACCCGTACGTTTGATGTACTGGTTCCTATATCCAACAAATAGGCCGGGTTGTTTTTCCCAATGCCGATGCTGCCGCCTGAAGTAATCCTCATGCGCTCCGTACTATTGGTGCCAAACAACAGGTTCTGGTTTTCGAAATTCCAGATCAACGCTTCGGCAGAACTGGTATTGAATCCAATGACGAAACCATCAACCAGCGAATTTCCCGAAGTTTGGTTGCTGAACTGTAACACCGGGGTGCTGATGGTGGAGGGTTCATGCAGATGTAATTTAAAATTGGGGTTAGTAATACCTGCGCCCATCCTGCCGGAGCTTGTGATGGTGAGCCTTGGAGTGGCTGATGTACCGGTTACCAAATTGAGATTTCTTACTGCGCCTAAATCAAGATCATTGGTATCATTACTAACGCCCAAATATCCCAGGTAAGTTCCCTTGTGATAAAAAGCATCCCAGCCGAGGCCCTGATACTGATGTACCACTGCTGCGCCAGAGCCTGAAATATGCAGCGGGGCTTGCGGACTGCTGACGCCTATGCCAACCCGTCCGCTGTTGTTGTTGTATATGTTAGGGCCATTCTGCGTCCATACAGAATTAATGGTGCCTGAACTGATACTGAGCCCTGTTCCGGCTGCGGTTACCGTTTCGCTAGAAGGACCCCATTGTGTTCCGCTGAAGCGCAGGATAGAGCCGGTCGACGGAACGGAATTTTGTATGGGGGTACCCTGCAACTGGTTCGCATTCCACAGTGGGTCAGTATTCCGGGCGCTCAGGGTGAGTGTGCCGGTGGTTCCGCCTCCGCTAAGCCCGGTGCCGGCAGTGACGCCGGTGATGGTGCCCACCGCCGCGTTTTTAGGAGCCCAATTGCTGCCGTTCCAGCTCAGCACCTGATCTGTGGCTGCTCCGGCGCCGCCGATTTGGGAAGGTGGAATGTTCCCGCTGACACTCCCCGACTGATTGCTGTACATGGCATAAGGAACGCTGATCAGCTGCTGTGTACCCAGGTCCAGGAAGCCGCCTCCGGTATTGGCTTCGGCCTTCAGGTGGAACTGGTCGCCACCCCAATTGATGGCGGAGAAGCTGCCGGAAGTTGCGCTGCCTTTGCCAATCACGCAGTTCACCACGCCGGCGCTGTTGCTCGTAAGGCTATGGGTTTCTTCATAAACCTTCAGGGTAGCGCCTGCTCCCGAATAGATGCCCAGGCGCAGGGTTACGGGGGTATTCGCCAGCGCCTGTCCGCTGCCGTTGCGCAGCGCCGCCTGGTAGTTGATGCCCTGCGGAGCCTGCGCATGAAGCATGCAAGCGCCGGTAAAAAGCAACAGGAGGGTAGTTGTTTTTTTCATGGTGTAATCTCTACTGTAATCAAACTTATATGAAGTATTTGAAAAAACAAATATTCAATGCTATATCAGGTCTGTTATATTTTATTTAAGTAAAACTTTATTTATAGTTAAAATATGGAAATGACCAAATCTATGCTTACGTGTATTTTATGTCCTGTAATTATTTCCATCGAAAATTGATTTACTTATCCTTGGGGATTTGCATCTTCGTGTCATGAGCTACATCCTTGAACTGGATGCTGTTTCCAAGCAGTACCAGACCAAGCTGGCGTTGGACAAGGTCAGTCTTTCCATTCCCCGCGGTTCGGTGTATGGACTGCTGGGTCCTAACGGCGCCGGTAAAACCACCATGCTGCGCATCATCAACCACATCACAGGCCCTGATAGCGGCACGGTGCGCTTTGAAGGCCGGAACTCCACTGCAGAAGACGCCTACCGAATGGGTTACATGCCTGAAGAGCGCGGTCTGTATAAAAAGATGACCGTTTGGGATCAGTTGATTTTCTTCGCCCGACTCAAAGGGGTTACTGCGGTAGATGCCCGGCTCAGGGCTAAAGAATGGCTCAAACGACTGGAATTGCTGGCTTGGGCAGGTAAAAAGGTGGAAGAACTTAGCAAGGGTATGGCTCAGAAGGTACAATTTATCGCCACCGTAATCCACAAGCCCGATTTGCTCATTCTGGATGAACCCTTCAGCGGCTTCGATCCTGTGAATGCCGACCTCATGAAACAGGAAATTCTGGAACTGCAAAAACAGGGTGTAACCATCTTGTTCTCTACCCACCGCATGGAAAGCGTGGAAGAAATGTGCAGTCATATCTGTCTGATAAACCAATCAAAGGTGTTGTTGGATGGCAGCATCAGCGACATCAGAAAGCGCTATAAAAATCGGGAATACGAACTGGTTACTGCCCGGCCTTACGAACAGAATATCCCCTCGGTACATGCAGGCGAGGCACGTGTGGATGCCCACGGGGAGTTCTATTGCCGCGTGCAACTTGAACCCGGAGCAAATCCTAACGCACTGATTCAGGACGTGATTGATAACAACCAGTTAATCATGTTCCGGGAATGGACACCTTCGGTGCATGAAATTTTTGTGATGCACGTGAAAGGAGTAGAAGCATGAATGCAGTTTGGATAATTCTGAGCCGGGAGTACTTATCCCGTGTGAAAAAGAAGAGTTTCATCATCATGACCATACTGGGGCCAATCCTGGTGGCCCTGTTTTATGGGCTCATTGGCTATGTAGCCTCTCGGGAGTCGGACTCGGAGGTGGAATTCAATGTGTTACTGCGCGATGCCTCCGGTAACATTGCTAACAGGTTGAATCACGCAGAAGGTTATCGGTTTACGCCCACTTCCGCTTCTGATGACAGCGTCAGGCATTCCTTGATACGTGGAGCTTATGCAGGCTTCCTGAACATCCGCGACCGCGATGTGAATGTGCTGGACAGCGTGGAGTTTATTGCTATGGAGTTGCCCGGACCGGCGCAAAAACGGGTACTCGAACGTAGTCTGGACTCACTCTTGCACGCCGACAAACTCAAAGAGGCCGGTTTAAGCCAGGGCTTTTTAGATAGCTTGAAAACCCCCATCCGCATTCAGACCCTGGAACTGGGCAAAGATGGCTCTATGGTGAATTCCATTGCGGAGGTTCGCGGGGGTATGGGTTTCCTGATGGCCGCCATTATTTACATCTTCATCTTCATGTACGGGGTCATGGTCATGCGCTCGGTGCAGGAAGAGAAATCCAACCGTATTGTAGAAATTCTGGTGTCATCGGTGAAGCCCTTTCACCTGATGCTGGGCAAGATTTTCGGTATTGCGCTGGTGGCTTTAACTCAGTTCGTTATTTGGGTGGCACTGAGCGGAGGACTGCTCGTGCTGCTCAGCGGTGTTATAGGCATGCCCAACGCCGGCCCTGGGCCAGAAGGAGTTCCCTTGCAAACCGGAGGTCTTCCCGGTATCATGCAGGCTTTTATGGCCTTGCCCTTCCTGAAAATGGGCGGATTGTTCCTGTTCTATTTTCTGGGCGGCTACCTGCTTTATGCCAGCTTCCTGGCCGCCATCGGTGCAGCCGTGGATCAGGAAACGGATACCCAGCAGTTTATGTTTCCGGTTACCATTCCACTGGTGTTCGCTTTTGTAATTGCCAGCAGGGTGGCCTTTGATGATCCAAACAGCAGTCTCGCCGTGTGGACTTCCATCATTCCATTTACCTCACCCATTGTGATGGTGGTGCGCTCGGCTTTTGACGTTCCCTGGTGGCAACTGCTGCTTTCCATGGGGTCGCTGCTGCTGACCTTCCTGTTGATGGTTTGGATTTCGGGGAAGATCTACCGCACCGGTCTGCTCCTTTATGGCAAGAAGGTGAGCTGGAAAGAACTATTCAAATGGCTATGGTATAAGGATTGATTGCGGCCTTTTCGTGCGGCAGGAAAGAATCTCCCGGGTTCAAATCAGCCTTTGGTAAAAAGAACTTGTGAAGATTTAATAAACATCCTTGCCGTAACCGAATTCTGGGGCGAATTTTGCACTAAGCCGATATACGTATATTTCGGAATCCAAGCGCTGATCAATATGCGAAAACCCCTACTGTTGCTGCTCTTTCCCATTCTGTTTCTGCCGCTTTTACGCGCCCAGACTCAGGATTCTTCCTACAAGTTCTACATGAAATTCTCCGGCCATGGTTCCGACCTGGAATGTGTGGCCTATAGCTTCGATGGCAAGATGTTCGCCAGCGGAGGCTGGGATAACCGTATCCTCGTATATCGTGCAGATACGCCCAACTTCGGTCAGAAACTATTTACCCTTGAAGGGCATAATGCCGCCATCACCTGTGTGGCCTTCAGCCGGGATGGTAATTTACTGGCATCAGCAGGCAAGGATTTCAGTGTGAAAATCTGGGATATGAGCAATGGCCGGTTGGTAAGAACCCTTTCACAGCACAATGATGTTGTAAATCGAGTGTTCTTTGATCAGTCAGGATGGAATGTGCTCACTTGTAGCAATGATGGTACTATTCAGATTCTTGACATCACCAATATCATTGTGCCTAAAGTGTTGAAAATAGGAACTCCGGTAAATGGTTTTGTGCAAGCGCCAGATAAGAAGAGTTATTACGTGGCTACCAATGGGGCTGAAATTTTGCAGGTGGATCCCACCGGCAAGGTACTGCGCAAACTAAGTGGTCACATAGATGCGGTGAACCAGATTGAGTTGACACCGGACCGCAAGTTTCTGGTGAGTTGCAGCAATGATAAAACTGCCATCATCTGGGATATCGCCAACGCTAAACCCTTGCGCAAATGCATCGGTCACAACTGGAAGGTTACCGGATTTTCCATCAGCGCTGACAGTCGTTATTTGTTAACAGGTTGTAACGACGGCGAAGCCATCGTTTGGGATATGGCCACTGCCAAGGCGCTGGCAACCCTGAAATGTATGGGCACCAATGTGCGCAGTGTGGCCTTTGCACCTAACCTCACACGTTTGCTGCTGGCTTCCTACATGCAGGTTTCCGATTACGGGGCCCTGATGTACACTACACCGCTCTTCCGTGAAACGCCTGCGCCCAAACCCGGAACCCCAGCCAAACCCGGAACCACCCCAGCCAAACCCGGTGCAGCACCAAGCAAGCCGGCTACAGCCGCAAATCCCGTAAAAAGACCTTAAGCATAATTCATTTCATGAGTGAAGAATTGAACGAAGTGCACTCACAGCGTGCACCCGAACCTGTTGGCCTTTATCCGCATGCCCGCCGCGTTGGAAACCTCCTGTTCCTCTCAGGCGTGGGCCCTCGTGAGCGCAGTACTAAAAAAATACCCGGTGTGGAACTGGATGAACAAGGGAATATTGTTTCCTACGATATTGAAGCACAATGCCACAGCGTATTCCGCAATGTGCGCTATATCCTTGAAGAATCAGGAAGCAGTTGGAGCAATATCGTGGATGTTACGGTCTTCCTCACCAACATGAAAGACGATTTCCCCACTTATAACCGTTTGTGGGCAGAGTATTTTTCTGAGCATCCGCCCTGCCGCACCACACTGGAGATTAACTGTCTGCCCACACCCATCGCTATAGAACTGAAGGTGTTGGCCACGATTGAATAAACGCGCTTAGGAGGTACCTATTCCGGCAGTGCTTCTTCCGTTTCTGTGAATCGGATACCCCAGGCTTCCAGCCCGAGCAGAATAGGTTCATACCACTGTGCGCTCACGGGAATGAGTACTCCTTTTTCGGTAATTTTTCCTTCGCAGATCAAGCGTACGCCCATTGCTAAGGGCAGCCCCACGGTTTTGGCCATGGCAGTTTTGCGATGGTCGTGGCCTTCCACCACAAGCCAACTGTTCAATTCGTGTTCTTCATTGTTTTTCCGGTAGGAGAAGCGATGCAGCATCACTACCTGATCGCGGTCGTTCGTACCTAAGTCCCATTTGGTTTTTAACAGTTCCAGCAGGATTTCTGCAGGAGTGCCTTGACTCAGTGGCAGTGCCTGCTCATGAAACAAACCCAGCCATTCCAATGCGTTGATCTCTGCTTCGCCGGCACCCGTAAGCTGCTGCACACTTTCCTGCATGGACAAGTTGGAATCGGGCAGGAAAAAGGAAAGAAATTCCTTGCCGTTTAAGCCGGGTTGGTTCAGGATGGTATCGGTATCGGTCATGCCTAATTGCACCAGCACCTGCCAGGCGCTGCAATAACCCGGCCTTCGAAAGGTGCCTCGGTATAGCGTGGGGATGTTCTTAATGCCATAAGCGGATTCGTAACTCAGGCTGTCGCGGTTGGCATAGGCTTCAAAACGTCCGTAGCCGGGAATGTTGAAGGTGTCGGTGCGTCGAAACAGGCTGTGGTAAGGAATGCACTTCAGCAATCCGTTGTGGCGGTAGGTGGCCATACCCGCTTTCCCGGCGGTGACTACGTTCATGGGGTTCCAGGTGAATTTGTATTTCCAGGGATTGCCTGCTACATCTTCTTCCCGGATCAGGCCCCCGCAATGACTCTCAAAACCGGTGATTTCTGCGCCGGAATTTTTCAACCGCTGGATAATCCGCATGGCGCTCATGTGGTCAATGCCCGGATCCAACCCGAGTTCATTAATGAAAATCAAACCCTTGCCCACAGCCTGATGATGCAGGCTGCGCATTTCAGGCGAGACATAGGATGCGGTAGCCAAATGTTTTTCATGCTCTATGCAAAAGCCTGCTACCTTCATGTGAAGCGCCGGTGGCAGCATGCTCACGGCTACATCACATTGCATGATGGCATGTTGGACTGCCAATGGACTGGCAACATCTATCACATGCGCCTGAAGGTGGGTAAGCCCCTCCAGTTGTGCCTCGAGATTTGCTTTGTTGGCATCGTAAACCCTGATGGTGTAGCCGGAATCTTCTGATGCCAGACGGTTTAGATATTCGAATAAATAATACGTGCTGCGGCCTGCGCCAAACACAGCGATGTTCTTCATGCCGCGAAGTTAAGGCGGGAATGGCCGCGCAGGATGTGGAAATTGAATGTTCAGGCCGGAATACCAAGCGCTGCTGCCAGATTGCGGCAATAGCTGCTGATTTCTTCGCGTGTTTCAAGGAAAGCCTTCTGGACTTCCTCCGGGCTGCCTTTCACCTTGGAGGGGTCGGTAAAGTTGTGATGGATGCGCAGGGCGTCACCAGGTATCCATGGACAATGTTCCTTGGCATGGTCGCAAACAGTCAGTATCAGGTCAAACCGCAAGTGTGCGTATTCATCCACGTGGTTGCTGGTGTGGAGGGTAATGTCAAGGCCGTCTTCTTTCAAGATAGCCACCGCTCCGGGATTCAGTCCATGGGTTTCTATGCCCGCGCTGTACACCGACGCACGACCCCCAAGGTATTTGTTTAAGTATGCGTGCGCCATCTGACTGCGGCAACTGTTGCCGGTACATAAAACAAGTACATGGGGAAGTGTTTCCGGAAGTGTACAATACATAGCAACGGCCATTTTACTGCATTCTTGTGCGGCCTGACTGCTCGCGGCAATATCTGCCGGCAAATCGCTACGCTCCATTAATTCATAACCGTTCTTGCCAAAAAAACCGGAGGCCTCTTCCGTAAACAGATACAGCGCCCGGAGTTTCCTGAGGCGGGCAAGGATGGCGGCCGCTTTGACCACTGTACTGCCATAACCCTTTCCGCGGTATGCGCCCGCCACGGCGACAGAGCGCAGCAAGCCGGCTTGATCATACATTTCAATGCCTGCGCATGCAATCAGTTGACCGTTAAGCGACAGGCCGGTCCAAATGATACTGCGGTTGAAATCGTCAGGCACACGAAGACCGGATTCAATCAGCAGGGTTGTCAGGGCATTCCCTTGTTCAGCAGGTGAAATCAAACGTATTTCCATAAGCTCAGATTCTAAAGCGCGCTCTGCGAGCCAGCGCAAAGCGCACAAACAGAATGAGTACAGGAACTTCTATCAACGGACCAACAACGGCGGCAAAGGCTTCACTGCTGTTCAATCCAAACACGCCAATCGCCACGGCAATGGCCAGTTCAAAGTTGTTTCCCGCCGCAGTAAATGCAGAGGCGGTAGTGGTTTCATAGTCGGCCCCGCTGCGTTTCATCATCCAAAAGGTAAAAGCGAACATCAGCACAAAATATATGGTCAGGGGCAAGGCTACATGAAGCACGGTGAGCGGCAAGGTTATCATCATTGCGCCCTTCAGGCTGAACATCACCACAATGGTGAACAACAGTGCAATGAGGGTAACAGGACTGATTTTTGGAAGGAATTGATGCCTGAACCAAGTTTCCCCTTTGGTATTAATCAGCACTATACGGGAAAGCAAGGCCAACAGAAATGGTATGCCAAGATAGATGCCCACGGTAGTGGCAATTTCCCCCAGCGTGATGGAAACCCTGTAGGCATCCATGCCAATGAGCGGTGGCAACCAGGCCATGAAGAACCAGGCATATACCGGGTAAAGCAGTATCTGCAGGATGCTGTTAATGCCCACCAGACCTGCGCAGTAGGTTCGGTTTCCACCGGCTAAGTCGTTCCATACAATTACC
>JAGWYC010000355.1 GCA_018969565.1 Bacteroidota bacterium
TTGGGCTTGCCGCATTGGCAGTTCCGGTACTTATTCATCTATTCAACCTGCGTCGATACCGCCGGGTAGTGTTTTCCAATGTGCGACTGTTGCAAAGTATCGTCACACAGAAAGCCCGACAAAAGAATATCCTTCATAGAATTGTGCTGGCCTGCAGAATTCTGGCCCTGCTTTTTCTGGTGCTCGCCTTCGCACAGCCTTCCTTCCTTCAGAAAGAAGCGCCGAAAAGCAATACCGAGGCTGTTTGTATTTATCTGGACAACAGCTACAGCATGTCAGAACAGCACCAGAATGCGTCCATGTTCGAACTGGCCCGGCAGGCAGCACGCGAGATTGTGCGCCGACATCCGCCGGGGACGCGATTCTGCTTCATCACCAATGACCCTTTCAGACCGCTGTTCTTCGGCAATGCCGAATCCTGCAAACGCTGGATTGACGAAACCACCTTATTTCCGGCCGCCCTTAACCTGAACCAGATTCAAAAGCGCTTCCGACAATTACTCAGTCAGCAACCTGCCTCGCGCAAACACGCATATCTGATCAGCGATTTCCGAAAGAACCTGGCAGAGGGAGCCTCCCTTACGCCGCTTGCCGAGGTGCAGACACAATGGATACCAATTTCCGCCACCGAACATCCAAACATCAGTCTGGATACAGCCTGGCTGGAAGCCCCCGTACTTCCCGGCGATGGACGCATACGGCTGAAGTTTCAGGCCACAAACCACAGCAGGCAGAATCTGGATGAACTGAGTGTTCAGCTTCACACGGGTGCGTCAGTACTCAGCAGCAGCACCCTTAATATTCCGGCTGGTGCACGGATCAGTTCCTCCATTGAAGCTACCGGCTTTAAAAATACCGCTTCAATTCCACTCACACTTCAGTTGAGTGATGAAGGCTTCCCATTTGACAATAAACTCAATCTCTCCGTCTGGCCTTCAGATATCGGAAAAACAAGCATCAGGGGCATACCTGACCGATGGTTGCAAACCATGTTGCGAAGTGCTCCTGTGTTTCGTGATACCGGCGCGCAGACAAGCCTGGAAATATCCTGTGGCCTGCGCAGCCTGAACACGGTTGATGCCAAACAGATGCTGGATCAAAGCAATGCCGGAGCCTGTTGTGTCATAATCCCCCATAATGAGGCGGATCCCGAGGGATTGAACAGCGGACTGCGCGACCTGGGCTTCCCTGAATTCAGATCTCCCCTATCAGGTCTCATGCTGCCCGGAACACCGGCCTATGACCATCCTATGCTTCGTGAAGTATTTGTGAAAACGCCGGAAGATGGGAACCTGGGCAGTTGCAAACATTATTTCCCCACCGGAGGAAGCCGCGCTTACGCAGAAGCCCTGCTGCTTTTCAGAGATGGAAATCCGGCAGTGCTTTATCGTAAGACCGGCCGGGGCTGCATCATGGTTTTTACCATGCCATGGACCGAAGACAACCGGGAATTCCTGAACAGTCCGCTGCCTCTTACCTTGTTAATCAACGGAGCCCTTCGTCGCACCCATACCCGGCCACTATACCTTAACGCAGGCAACGGACAATACCTGGAACTACAAGGAATTCTGAAAGAAGGTAAAAACTGGAATCTGGAACTAAACGGTAAAAGGAGTATTGCCGAAACAGTTCCCTTTGAAGATAAAATTCGTTTTTATGGGGGTTCGTCCCTTAATGAAGCAGGGCTGTACCGTATTCTAAGTCCCGAAGGTATCGAAGCAGGATATCTGGCTTTAAACACTTCAAGGGCAGAATCCAATCCCGGCCTGATCAGCAACACTGTGCTGGAAGCCCTGGCTAAATCAGCCGGAGCCACTTTAATACAGGCAGACAATGTCGGTATCACCAATTCCGTAAGCAAAAAGAACATCAGGTGGCTGGCCGCAGCGGTGGCCCTTTTTCTGATGGCTGAAATGATTTTACTTGCAC
>JAGWYC010000034.1 GCA_018969565.1 Bacteroidota bacterium
TGCTCGCCCAGTTCCTGCAGGGCCTGAAGGCGACTCCGCTCGGCGAACATGCGCATGCCGTCAAACAATACCCAGCTTGCCCCCAACGCTGCATTGTTGTTGGTTGCACCTACTCCGTTGCGGCTGATTTCAGTGCCATTGGAAAAGCGTTGTTCTATGTTGTTGTTGGAGAAAGAAAGTCCTCCGTTCAGGCTAACCACAGGCAGCATACCGGCATTTCCGGCTGTGTTCTGTAATGCTGCGATGGCTGCCTCATTGCGGGCCATGGTGAGTCCCAGACTGCGCTTCCAGGCCGTGTCCAGTGCCTGAGTGAGGCTGAGCGCCTGCGCCCCTGCAAGGCCCGGCACAAAAAACAACAAGGGCAGGAACTTATTCTTCATCATCAGCAGCACTTATGAGTTCTGTAGAAACGTGTTTTCTGGCCAGCCAGGAATAGGCTGCCGGAACCACAAAAAGGGTCAGCACGAGGGAGAACAACAGGCCTCCAATAACCACGATGCCCATGCCCTGCCTGCTTTCAGATGCCGCACCCAGCGATGCCGCAATGGGCAGCGCACCCAATACCGTGGCCAGGCTGGTCATCAGGATGGGTCTCAGGCGAAGTACCGAGGCACGGGTAATGGCCTGCAGCTTGTCTTCACCCCGGGCCCTGCGCTGGTTGGCAAACTCCACAATAAGAATCCCATTTTTCGTTACCAGCCCTACCAGCATGATGGCGCCAATCTGACTGAAGATGTTCAGGGTCTGATTGAAATACCAAAGCGCCAGCACCGCACCCGCCATAGCCAGAGGCACGGTGAGCATGATGATGAAGGGATCGCTGAAGCTCTCAAACTGGGCAGCCAAAATAAGGTACACCAGCAGCAAGGCCAGCACAAAGGCCAGCAAGAGGTTGCCGGAACTTTCGGCAAAATCGCGACTGGCGCCGGTGAGTTCTGTACTGAAGCCTTCGCCCAGGGTGCGGCTTGCTATGCCTTTCATGGCTTTGATACCATCGGCAATGGTTTTTCCGGGTACCACTGAGGCCGATACCGTAGCCGACATGTAGCGGTTGTAATGATACAGTTGCGGGGGATTGCTCTGCTCTTCCACCTGCACTACATCACCCAGGCGAATCATGCTTCCATTCCTGCTGCGCACATAGATGCCGGTGAGGTCGGAAGGACTGTTTCTTCCAGCACGTTCAAACTGCCCGTTAATCTGGTATTGCTTGTTGTTCATGGGGAAATAACCCATGCGCGGCGCCCCGAAGGCCAATTGCAGGGTTTGGGCAATGTCAGAAGTCTGCACGCCCAGCGCCGAAGCCTTTTCGCGGTCTATGGTGACCATCAGCTCCGGCTTGTTGAATTTCAGGTTCACGTCCACCACTTGAAAGGTTTTATCCTTGCGGGCTTCATCCATGAACTGCGGTAGTTTTTGTTTCAGCGCTTCGAAGTTGGGGGCCTGGATGACAAACTGCACGGGCAATCCTCCAAAGCCGCCGGTAGAAATGGTTTGCTGTTCAATCACAAACACCTTGGCATCGGGATAGGCCCCGGCCTTTTTGGTGAGGTATTGAGCTATCTGACTTTGGCTTCTTTTGCGCGCTGCACGGTCTTTCAGCATCACCCGCACGAATCCGGTATTGGCGGCTCCGGAGCCGGAGAAAGAAGGCGCTGTTACCACCAGGGCAAGGCGTTTTTCAGGGATAGAGTCATCAATAAACGCGCTGAGTTGCTGTAAAAAGGCATCGGTATATTCAAAGGTTGCACCTTCGGGGGCAGTGATGCTCATGCGCATCCAGCCTCGGTCTTCCATGGGTGCCAGTTCACTCTTCAGCAGACGGCCTACTCCGACTATCATGCCCACACAAAGCAGCAGAATCAGGGCAGCCAGCCAACGGCGTTTCAGAAAATTACTCAGGGAGCGCTCATAGGTATCATTAAGCTTTTGAAAGAAGGGTTCCGTGGCCAAATAGAAACGGCTCTTCTTATTGTCCTTGCGCACCAGATAGGCATTCAGCATGGGCGTAAGGGTGAGTGAAACAAAGGCAGAGATGAGTACCGAACCCGCCAGCACCACGCCAAATTCCTGAAACAGTCTTCCCACAAAGCCCTGCATAAAGATTACGGGCATAAACACGGCAGCCAGCGTAACCGAAGTGGACAGCACGGCGAAGAGAATTTCCGAAGAACCTTTCAGTGCTGCTTCTTTGGGCGACATACCGCGTTCCACCTTTTTGTAGATGTTCTCGGTAACCACGATGCCGTCATCCACCACCAGACCTGTTGCCAGCACGATGGCCAGCAGCGAAAGCACATTCACCGAATAGCCCATCAGGTACATCAGGAAGAATACCCCTATCAGCGAAACAGGTATATCAATCAACGGTCTGAGGGCAATAAGCCAGTCGCGGAAGAACAAGTAAATAATCACCACAACCAGCAGCAGGGCGATGATGAGGGTTTCCCCTACTTCTTCCAGCGAGCGCCTTACAAACACCGTATTATCGAGCGCTACGTTGATTTCATAATCTGCCGGAACAGTTTTCTTGATTTCTTCGAAGCGCTTGCGAAATTCATTGGAGATATCAATATAGTTGGCACCGGGCTGGGGAACCAAGGCCAGGCCAATCATGGGCACCCCTCGTTCACGCAGCACCGTTTCTTCATTTTCCACGCCAAGCGTGGCGTAACCTATATCAGAAAGTCGTACCGTTTTGCCATTCTGTTCGGTAATGATCAGTCGGTTGAAGTCTTCCGCACGGCGCATGCGGCCCTGCGTTTTTACACTGAGTTCTGTAGCATCTCCGGCTATTTTGCCTGCGGGAAGTTCCACATGTTCGCGGTCCAGGGCGCGTTGTACATCCTGCGGGGTAAGTTGATGCGCGGCCAGCTTCACCGGATCCATCCAGATGCGCATAGCGTAACGACGTTGCCCCCAGATTTGGATATTGGATACACCCGGAATGGTTTGCAGTCGTTCAGCCAATACATATTCAGCGAAGTCACTCACTTCCAGCGGGTCGCGGGTGGCGCTGCGCACCGTCATGGTGATGATGGCATCGCTGTTGGCATCGGCTTTGCTCACCACAGGCAGCCCGTCAATATCGCGGGGCAGGCTGCGCACGGCCTGGGAAACTTTATCGCGCACATCATTGGCGGCGGCTTCCAGGTCGGCATTCAAATCAAATTCCACCGTAATGACGCTGGAACCCAGGTTGCTGGCCGAGGAAATGGAGCGTATGCCTGCAATGCCATTGATGGCTTTTTCCAGGGGTTCGGTAATTTGCGACTCAATGATGTCGGCGCTGGCACCGCCATAGCTGGTGCGCACGGTAATGACCGGCGGATCTATGGAAGGGAACTCGCGCACCCCGAGGTAGCGCATGCCCATGAACCCGAACAGCAGGATGAGCAGGTTCATCACGATGGCCAGTACCGGCCTTTTAATGCTGATGGATGATAACGACACGGCTGTTCTTTACCTGTTCACTACCCTCACCTGTGCGCCGGGCCTGAGGCCAAGCAAACCGCGGGTAATTACGGAATCACCCACCTGCAATCCACTTTTCACCACCACATTTTGTTCTGTGCGTTCGCTGATTTCAATAGGCACAGCAGAGGCTTTCCCTTGCTTCACCACATAAACCTGATATCCGCGCATCACAGGAACCAGGGCCTCTGTAGGAAGGCTGATGCTGCCTGCCTGCTGCGTAAGCGGTACCAGCACTTTGCAGAACATGCCCGGCTTCAGTGCCTCATGTCTGCCCTGCACCCTTGCCCTCACGGTAAGGGTTCTGGTTTGTTCATCCAGCCCGGCTTCCGAAGCTATTACTACGGCATTTAAAGTGTCGTTACCACTTTCTCCGGTGAAGGAGATGCTGCTTCCTTTCTGCACGGATGCTGCATATTGCGCCGGGACGGAAAAATCGAGCTGCATCCCATCCGTTTGCGTGAGCGTACAGAACACATCCTGGGGGGAAACGATACTTCCGTTGCTGATGCGCCTGAGGCCTAAAACGCCGCTGAAGGGCGCCTTAAGCTCGCAAAGGGCAAGTTTTGCATCGGTTTGTTCCAGTTCTGCCTGTAGGCTTGCCCTTTCCTGTTCAGCGGATTCTAACTCATCGGCACTTACCCCACCGGCATTCCGCAGGGTTTTAAGTCGGTTCAGTCTTTGTTCCGCCAGTTGCAGTTGGGCAGTGATTTTCTTGTGTAGTGCGCGCAGTTCGGCATCGTTGATACGTGCCAGCAGCGCACCGGCTTCCACCCTGCTGCCTTCCGGCATGTTCAGCCATACCACACGGCCTGTTGCTTCGGCACGTAACTGAACCTGTTCCGGTGCGCGCAGCGTGCCGCTTACGGACAATACGCCTGCGGTGCCTGCGGGTGCCGCCATGATTACCGTTACCGGTGCCGGCTGCTTCCCGGGGCCACCTTGTTCCTTCTTCTGTGCCGCTTTATTGCCGGCAACAATCCTCCACACCAATGCCGCCACGAGGGCAAGAACCAGCAGGGTCCATACAATGCGTTTCACCTTATTAGAATTTCTGATTGTCTTTAAAGAGCGGTGCCCGGTTTTGTTCTACACTCTTCTTAAACTGTACCCAGGGACCTTCAAAAAATGCGTTCAGGCGTCCGCAAATCCTGTCGGTTTCAGCCCCGGCAATGCGCACCGCATCAATGGCGTTGCGGCCCGGATAAACCTCTGCATTCATGATATATCCGTAGGCTTCGTATAAAAGATTATTCAGGCGTACCGTCACGTCTTCGTAACCGCGAAAATCGGAGGGCAGCATAAACAAGGCTTTAAACTGCTGTAAACTGTCTTGTAGTTTCCGGGCCTCTTTCTGAATTTGCTCCTTCAGGCTGTCCGGGGCAAAATTCATGGCTTCTCTGGTGATGGACAGTGATTTTTCAGCGCTTTTAATGGCTTCAAAAGCCTGGTAGGCGCGGTTGGTAATAACAGCGAAGCGGCGATAAAGAGTTATGCCTGAATCATAAGCATTGCGGCGGAAGGGTTTACGTGGATCTTCCAGAACGGTACACCAGGAAGAATCTTTGAACGTTCCGTATTGCAGGAGCAATTTGTACTTGCCCGGTGCCGCCCTGGGCCCTTCGGGCAGGTCAGCATCTTTATCCACTTTTCCTTCGGATGGAAAGCGGATTCCATCGGTCACGAAACGCCAGTGGATGCGGTAGAAACCACTGCTGTCCACGGTAAAGCGATGCGTTCTGATTTTTGCCCCCTGTTCATTGAACACCATTCCGGTGATTTTGATTTTCTCTTCCTTGTCGGTGGCTGTTTTCTTCACATAAAACGACAACTGAGCGCCGTTGCTCTTGTTGGCGCCTTCCCAGAAGCCATTGGCGGGGAAGCGAATACCTTCGGGTTGGTTCCAGGCAGCTTGCACCGCTTGCTGAACAGGAAACAGGGTGATGTTCTGTTCCTGCGGTTTTTTCCTGCCGGAAATCAGCTCACGCAGAGGCGAAATGTCATCCAGCACCCAGATGGCTCTTCCGAAGGTGGCAATGACCAGGTCGTGCTCACGAGGATGCACTTTCAGGTCGCTTACCGGTACAGCGGGAAAATTCTGGTTGAAGCGGGTCCAGTTATTGCCTTCATCGGTGCTGATCCACAGGCCCTGCTCGGTGCCGAGGAAAACTAGTTTGGGCTCCACGGCATCCTGCCACACGCTGAGGCAGTGGCCCTGAACTTTTTTCGGGTCGGCCATGCGTTTCCATGTCGTTCCGTAATCGGAGGTATAGTAGAGGTAAGGATCCCAGTCGTTGCGGCGATAATTATTGGCCACCACCCAGGCCGCTCCGGGTTTGGAGTGACCGGTCTGGATATAGGGAATCCAGGAACCCGCGGGCAGGCCGGGCAACTTACTGCTCAGGTTGGTCCATGTTTTACCGCCGTCGCGGGTAATTTGCAGGTTGCCGTCGTCGGTAGCCACCCAAATCAGGCCTTTTTCCAGCTTGCTCGGGGCGATGGCCAATATGGTACAATGGTTTTCTGCATTGGTGGCATCAATGGTAAGGCCGCCGCTTTTTTCCTGGTGTTGTTTTGAAGTGTCGTTGGTAGTGAGGTCCGGAGAAATGATGTTCCAGCTTGCGCCGCGGTCAGCGCTATAATGCACAAACTGGCTTCCGTAATACAGGCCATCGGGGTTGAATGGATCAAGCGCGAGGCCTGCGTTCCAGTTGAAGCGCAGTTTTTTACCTTCAGGATGAACAGGTTTGATGCCGAAGGTTTCGTGCGTGTTCAGGTTGTAGAAGGCCAGTTCACCCCCCTGAGCCATAGCGTATCCTTTGGTTCCGTCGCCGGGATAAGGGGCCACATCAAAGCCATCGCCAAAATACAGTTCCTGCCAGTAGCTGTTGCGGAGTCCGCCGGATTTCCACACATAGGCAGGACCGCGCCAGCTTCCGTTGTCCTGCAGGCCCCCGTAGATGTTATACGGAATGTCGTTGTCTATGTCCACGTGGTAGAATTGTCCGATAGGAAGATTTTCCACGAAGCGCCAGGTTTTACCGCCGTCGTAGGAGAAGTTCAGTCCGCCGTCGTTGCCGTTGATAAGAAACTCCGGCTGGTCGGGGTGGATGTAGAAGGCATGGTGGTCGGGATGCACGTCATTCCAGCTCATCAATACCTGCCAGGAACGACCGCCGTCTTCACTTTTCGACACTTGGCTCCACAGGCTGTAGATACGGTTTTCATTCTGCGGATCGCAGTAGATTTCATTGTAGTAGAAGGGGCGGTTGCCCATGGTTTCGGAAGAAGACATCTTCTGCCAGTTGTAACCTCCATCGGTGCTGCGAAAGAACTCGAGGTTCTTGCTTTCGACGATGGCATAAACGATATTGGGTTTGCTTCTGGAGATAGCCAGTCCGATGCGGCCCAGTTCGCCCTTGGGAAGTCCGTCCTTGTCTGTTCTTTTCGTCCAGGTTTTACCGCCGTCGAGGGTTACATAGAGGCCGCTGCCGGGTCCGCCGCTGCGGAAGGTCCAGGGCTGGCGGCGGAAATCCCACATAGAGGCAAACAGTTTATCCGGGTTGGAAGGGTCGGCAATCAGTTCCGCGCAGCCGCTGCTGTTGTTGGTAAACAGGATACGTGTCCAGGTTTTACCGCCGTCGGTGGTTTTATATACCCCGCGCTCTTCGCTGTTACCCCAGGCGGAGCCAAGAGCGGCCACGTAGATGATGTCAGGGTTGTCGCGGTGGATGATGATGCGGTGGATGGTGCGGGTCAGTTCCAGCCCCATGCGCGTCCAGTTGCGTCCGCCGTCAATGCTCTTGTAAATGCCATTACCGCTGTTGTGGCTGTTGCGGGGATTGCCTTCGCCGGTGCCTGCCCAGATTACTGAGGGGTTATTCTGCTGAATGGCCACGGCTCCGATGCTGCCCACCGTTTGCCTGTCGAAGAGGGGCTGCCATTCCAGGCCGCCGTCGTCGCTGCGCCACACACCGCCGCTGGCCGTGCCGATCACGATGCTCTGTGGGCGGTTGCGCACCACATCAATAGAAGTTACCCTTCCACTCATGCCGGAGGGGCCTATGTTACGGGGTTTCATGCTGCCCAGCATCACAGCTTCGGGCGATTGAGCCATGGCATTTCCCAGCAAGAGCAAGATGGAAATGAAGTATATTGATTTCTTCATGTGATGATACAAAGATATTAGGTGGCCGTTGCCTTGCACGGGATGATATGCACAGGTTCAGCGCGTGGCGCGTGCAGTATGCAGTCGGTCGGCGGCTGTGTAGGTAATCCAGCCAATGGGTCCGGCCATCAGGATAAGGATTTGAGCCGGTACGACCCAAACCTTGGAGTACCCTTTATGATGTGCTTCCAGTCCCACGCGGGCACCGATCAGCAGATCAAAGCACAGGTAATGCAACCAGCCGGCAAGCAGCAGCCCCTCGTTGTTGAACAGTTCTTTGACTTCAGCCAGACTTCCGAAGCCACCGGAAGCATCACTGCTGAAACGACTGATCAGGTAGCCGTAGGTCAATGCCAAAATGGCGGGGATGAGTCCTTTGTGGACGAGGGTTCTGGTGAAAGGCGCTGCCGGGAAAAACAGGGCCGGAATCCAGCCAATCATGGTCAGCAGGCCTGCCAGGGAAAATATCAGTTCATTGGGCGTCATCGTTGTGCTTCATGAAATAATGGGCGGCCTTCGGGGCAATGCTTCTGGGCGTGAGGCGAATGCTGAAGGCCAGGAGGGCATTACTGAACCCGTGCAGCACCAGGGTTTTACCTTTCATCATGGCTTTGTAGGCCTTGCGGGCTACCACCTCTCCTGACATCAGACCCATGCTCATGATGCGGCTTTTATAAGATCCGGCGCGGGTGTGGAAGCCGGTTTCCGTAGGTCCGGGACAGGAAACTGTGGCAGTAACACCGGTGCCGGCTAACTCTACCTGTAGGGCTTCCGTGAAGCTCAGCACATAGGATTTGGTGGCAGCATACACGTTGAAAAAAGGAGAAGGCTGAAAGGCGGCCGTTGAGGCAATGTTGAGGATGCGCCCGAAACCGCGCTGCACCATCCCCTGCACACAATGGTGTGTAAGACGACTCAACGCCAGGATGTTCAGGTTGATCATCTCCTGTTGCACCTTCCAGGGCTTTTTGTGGAAGTATCCCGTATCGCCGAAGCCGGCGTTATTCACCAGGTAATCTATTCTTATGTCTGAAATATCGCTGATAAACCGTTCCAGCGCTTCCGGGGAGGAAAGGTCCACGGCGTAGCTTGCCGCCTCCACGCCGTATCGCGCGCTCAGTTCCGCGCATACCTGGCTGAGTTTATCGCCGGAGCGGGCTGCCAGGATCAGATTGTACCCCGCCTCCGCAAACAACTTGGCAAACTCAAGACCAAGTCCGCCGGAGGCCCCGGTTATCAGCGCAACGCCAACATCAGATTTACCTTTTTGTTTCATAACACTCGATGCAAAAAAAACCGAATTTTTCGCTCATTGTTTGCCATAACATGGTCAGTTCGGCACTTGATGGTAGAATGAACAACGGTCCTTCATGCCGAATAAAATCCTGAATGCTCCGTTCATGGTATAGCTGTGATTGTTTCATCCTGGTTAAACCGTTATTCATCCAACACGTTCAGCCCTGTGTTGCCGCATCCCAGGATCAGGCTGCGCATGCTGATGCTGCCCATGGTCACCTGTTCATTAAACCAGCACAGGGGCTCCTGTTCTTCCTTCATTCCCAGAATATACAACAGCGGCAGGTAATGTTCTGCCGTAGGTATGGATAGGCTGGCGATGCTGCCCATTTTTGGGTAATCAACCAGAGGCTGCACATCACCTGATTCGATATGCATTTTACAGCGTTCATCAAACTCCCTGGCCCAGTCGTAGGCGGTGTCCGTCCATTGCGTACGACCCAGATTGTGTACCATGTTTCCGCTGCCGATAATGAGTACACCCTGGTTGCGGAGCGCCGACAATTCCTTGCCGATTTCGTAGTGCTTGGCGGGCGGGGCATTCATATCCAGGCTGAGTTGATATACGGGTATGTCCGCCATGGGAAACATGGGCAGCAACACGCTCCAGGTGCCGTGGTCAAGCCCCCATTCAAGGTCGCGGGCAACCGTGGTGCTTTTCACCATGGCCGCCGTCTGATCTGCCAGTTGAGGTGCGCCGGGAGCCGGATATTTTGCATCATACAGCGCCTGCGGAAATCCATAGAAATCGTAAATGGTTTTAGGTATTTCCATGGCCGTAACCTTAGTGCCGGGCGTCATCCAATGTGCAGAAACGCAAAGAATGGCCTTGGGTCGGGGAAGTTCCCTGCCTAAGCGCTGCCACTCCTGATGAAATACGTTTTGTTCAATGGCGTTCATCGGGCTTCCGTGGCCGATAAACAGGGCGGGCATGCGCTTCAAGGGTTCTGTTTCTGCGTTCAGGTTAATCATGGAGGATGTAGTGATGACCCCTAATCCGGCAAGGGTGCTTTGATGAATAAAATCGCGGCGGTTCATGCATCAGATGTTGGGTTTTCCAGAGCAAATTCCCTGCCATGTAAGAGACTCCGCAGCGCTCTATTCTGAAAGGTAAGAACTCATGGTTTCGGCCAGTTGTTCGTAGGGTGTATAGCCCCGTGCCAGCAGATAAAACTTGCCTGCTTTCAATCCGACAAGGGCCGGGAAACCGCTGATGCCCAGCTCCTGAGTGAATTGAAATTCCACCTGAGTGCTGTAGTGATTGGATTCGCTGTGGAGGATTTCACTGAATTTGTCTGCATCTGCGCCAAGTGCTGTAGCTATTTGTGGATACAACTCCGGGTTATCTGTAGGAGCCGCATCTACGAATATGGACTTTTGCAGTGCAGTGGCAAATTCCCGCTGCCGCTCAGGATAAAGCTGCTTCCAGGCCGTCAAGGCACGGGAGGGCCACAAAGAGGCATAAATGCGGCTTCCATCGCGCAATACACCTTTATATGCCTCGCTGAAGGAAACACCGGTCATGGCTTCCAGCCTTGGCAGGGTTTGAAGGATATAATCAGACATGTGGCCGATGGGTTGTGCGCGATCTTCCCCAATCATACCGCCGCTGATGACTTCCAGTTTCAGGTCGGGTCCGACAAAGCGTTCCTCCACTTGTCTTATTACGGGGGAAAATCCATAGCACCAGCCGCAGAGCGCATCATACACGTAATACAGCGTAATGCCCTGTTCGGGTGTTTGCCCCTGGGTAGCCAGCGGCACTTCTTTCAATACTGCCATACCAATAGAACAGGCGCAGGCCTCAGTTGTTGGCGGCCTTTGGTCCTTTAGGCTGCAGCGGTCTGATTTCCAGGTTCACGGTATGGAAATTCTTCGGCATCTGCAGGAAGTTCAGGATGGCATGGGCCACATCTACCGGGTCGAGCATGTAGTCGTGGGGTTTGATGCTGGGACTGTTTCTGAAGAAATCGGTCTTCACGCTGCCCGGGTACACGCAGGTAACGCGAATGCCTTCATCGCGCACTTCCTTGTACAGCGCGTCGCTGAAACCGCGCACGGCGAATTTGGTGGCGCAATAGGCTGAAACCTGCTGATAGCCTTCCAATCCGGCGATGCTGGAAATGTTTACAATCTGTCCGTACTGCCGCTGTTTCATTCCCGGCAACACAGCGCGCGTGCAGTAAAACACACCGTTTACGTTGGTGGCAAATAGTTCGTCCCATTGTTCCAGGGGAAGCGTTTCGCAAAAACCGAAATACCCGAGCCCGGCATTGTTTACCAGAATATCCACCTTCCCGTTTTGTTCCTGAAACACCTGATCAAAAGCCGCCTGAACGTCGGATGCATCACGAACATCGCAGATAATAAAGCGGAATTTTTCGTGGTTCAGTTCAGGCGCATTGCGACCCAGCCCGTACACCACGGCGCCCTTGTCCAGCAGTTGGGCACACAAGTGATGTCCTATGCCTTTGCTCACGCCGGTAATTACGGCAACCTGACCTTCTAAGTTGATGGAATTCATGCTGCGAAAATACAGCAGGCAGCCCGCTGAATACGCCGGGAAATCAGCGCATGATGGTCACCTTAATGGGCAGCTTGTAGTGGGTGCTTACCGGGCGGTTATGCTGCCATTGGGGGTTCCATTGAGTTTTAATTGCATTGAAACTCCGCAGGGCCTCATCTTCAAGTACTTTAGCCAGCCTGGGTTCATTACAGGCCCGAAGGTTTACCGGATTCCCCTGTTCATCAATTTCGAAGCACAACTCGATCTGCGTTTCAAGGTTCTTTTTTATTGCTTCCGGGGGAACATGATATTCCTTACTGATGGCTTCATAGAAAGCGTTCAATCCACCCGATGGCCCTGCTTCCCGATACTGCCTGAGGCTGTCAAAAGTCTGCGGCTTCCCCTGCTCGTCATAGTGCTGCACAAAAAGCATCATGCCGCTGTCGTTATAGCGTTCATACGAGGCCAGAGAACCTTTACTGCGGTAGAAATACCAGGAGCCCACCTTCTTGCCGGCGCGGTAGCCGCCTTTTTCCATGAGGTTGCGCGAAGAACCGTACCGCATAGAGTACCCGTCGGCCAGATCGTCTTTGTAAAAGCTTCTGTTCAGCAATCTTCCTGCTGAATCCCAGCCGGCCTGCATACCTTGTCGCTTTCCCTGCTCATAGGCCGTGCGGCTTTTCAGCACACCGTT
>JAGWYC010000356.1 GCA_018969565.1 Bacteroidota bacterium
TCGGCGACAGCGATGATTACGATGAAGGTGAACTGGGCGGCGGCTTCCACGAGGAAGAAGAGCGTTGATCCCGGATGAGTGCCCGGCCTTTGCTCCTGCTTATTGCCGGTCCTACTGCCGGAGGGAAAACCGCCCTGGCGGTGGCATTGGCAGAAAAACTTGGCGGAGCGCCCATCATTTCTACTGATTCCAGACAATTTTACCGCGAGTTGAATGTCGGTGTTGCCCGTCCTTCCGAAGAAGAACTGTCGCGCGCCAAGCATTATTTCATTGCCGATCGTTCGGTGGAAACACCCCTGACCGCAGGAAGCTACGCTGAAGAAGCCGGCCAACTGCTGGAAGGCTTGTTCCAACAACACCCCGTGGTCATAGCCGTGGGTGGCAGCGGATTGTATATCCGTGCGTTGGCAGAAGGATTCGACACCCTGCCTGAAGTTCCCGAGGAACTGAAAGAAACCCTTCGCCACATGGAGCCGGAAGATCAGTTGGCGCTTCTGCTGCGACGGGATCCGGAAGCGGTAACACAGGTTGCCACCGACAATCCTCGCAGGGTACAAAGAGCGCTGGAGTTGGTACTGGCCTCCGGAAAACCCTTGTCGGAACTGCGAAAGGGTAGCGGTAAACCGTCATCCTTCGAGGTATTGGGCTTTGGCATAGATCCCGGACGGGAACAGTTATACGAACGTATTGAACAGCGCACTGCCAAGATGATACGGGAGGGTTTAAAAGAAGAAGCTTCCGCAGTAAAACACCTGGCAGATCTGCCGGCCCTGCAAACCGTAGGCTATACTGAAATGTTTGCGCATCTGGAAGGGAAAGCCGACCTGCAGACCACGCAGAACCTCATTGCCATGAACACCAGGCGCTACGCCAAACGTCAATACACCTGGTTTCGGAACCAGATGGAACTGGAATGGATGAACCCTGAAGATTTAAGTGCTGCCACTGACTTAATTTTGCAGCGAATATCGGCACAACATGGAATTTGAAATCAGCACCCAGATCCTGCTCGGACTCTTGACCTTAACCATCCTGGAAGTAATTCTGGGTATTGATAACGTAATTTTTATATCCATCCTTGCAGGAAAACTGCCCCATGAAAAACAGGCTTCCACACGCCGGAACGGGTTAATGATAGGCATGGTGGTACGCATCTTCATGCTGATGGGTATTTCCGTAATCCTGGCGCTTCAGGAACCCCTGTTGCAACTGTGGAACTATTCCTTCACCGGAAAAGACTTGGTGTTGTTGGGCGGAGGTATTTTCCTGATTTACCAGAGCGTGCGTGAAATCCACGAGAAGCTGGAAACCAACCGCGACGAAGAGTTGGGCAAGAAAACCAAAGATGTGCGAAATGTGCTGGTGCAGTTATTCCTGCTTAACGTGGTATTTTCCATTGACTCCGTAATTACAGCCGTTGGAATGGTAAAACACCTTTGGGTAATGATTACGGCGGTGGTGCTGAGCATGATTGTGATGTTGCTGGCTGCAGGCCCGATTTCCAGCTTTGTGAACAAGCATCCTTCCATCAAAATCCTGGCGCTCAGCTTCCTGATTCTTATTGGCGTATCACTCGTGGCAGAAGGCTTCCACGCCCATTTCGATAAAGGATATATTTACAGTTCTATGGCTTTTGCTTTTGCGGTGGAAATGGTTAATCTCAGAACGACAAGAGCGAAGAATTGAGAATTTAGTGGTAAGTGGTAAGTGGTAAGTGCGGGTTTGTCAATGCCTGAAATACGTTGACCGTTTGAAATGAGCAACAGGGTAATAATCCCGTAGGGATGACATATCGGTAGGTGATAAGTGCGGGTTTGTCAATGCCTGTAATACGTTGACCGTTTGAAAAGAGCAACAGGGTAATAATCCCCCCTGTCGTTCATTGCATTCACTTACGGGGGGATGACATATCGGTAG
>JAGWYC010000357.1 GCA_018969565.1 Bacteroidota bacterium
ATGGGGGCAAAAGTGCCTTAAACCTTTGAGTTTCAGGGCCGGACAGAATGAAGCCGGAAGCGTATGAAGCCCACCTTTGTCGGCCGGGAAGGAAAGCTCAACGAAATTGCTTATTTTTGAACATCCCGTAAACCGGGCAACGTTTCTTCATTCATCAATGTCTAAATCCTGAACAGGAAGCCATGAAGGCCAGAATAACCGCTCTTTTTCTATTGGCAGCTTCGGCTGTCGGTACCCTTCGCGCCGACCACATTGTGGGTTCGGACATCACCTATCGCTGTGTTCGCGACAGCGTATTTGAAGTGATATATAACTTCTACCGCGACTGCAACGGCTGTTATGTGCTGGGACAGAGTCCCAAGTGCGGCACCAGTGAGAACTGCAACAGCAACCTCACGGCGCCTACGGCAGTTTCTGTTACGGGCAAGGGTACCAGCTGCAACACTTCCTTCACCTTGGCGATGACCCGCACCAGCATTGTGGACATCACCAAAACCTGTTCCAAGGAACGCAGTCGCTGCGCGCAGCCATGCGGAAGTTCCTATCCCTACGGCATTGAGAAGCATACCTTCAAAGGCACGCTGGACTTAAGGGCGGCCATGAAGGCAGGATGTTGCGAGTTCACCATATCCATGCTGCTGTATGTGCGCAGTGTGGGCATCACGACCGGACAAGCAGGAAATACCTTCTACACCTGGTGCGATATCAACGCCTGCCGCGCCCCCTGTAATAACTCTCCGGTATTGACTAACGACCCGGTGGCCATTGTATGCTGTAATCAGCCTTATCAGTTCAACAACGGAGCCTTGGACAGCACGGACCGCGATTCACTTTCATTCACCCTGGCCGGTTCTTACCGTTCTCAGGGAAGTCTGGCCTCTTACAACTCCCCTTTATCGCCCAAGGATCCGGTGCCAGTGTACAAAGGTCCCAGCGGTAAATCAGCCACCAACCCCAACGCCAAGCCTCCGATTGGCATGTACTGCGATTCTATCACCGGTGATTTGATTTTCACGCCCGGCGGCGACTGTCCCTGGGTGGGCATCATTGTGATGGAAATACGAGAATGGCGACGAGATAGTAAAGGCAAGATGCAGTTGATTGGTGTCACGAGGAGGGACATGCAGTTCATTGCCACCAACTGCGGACCGAACAACCCGCCGGAGATTGCCGGCCCTTACAGTTATGAAGTTTGTGAGGGTGAGCAATTGTGTTTTGACATTGTCACGAAAGACGTGCAGTTCACGCCACAGCAAACCAAGCCGGACACGGTAACACTTACCTGGAACCGTGGTATTCCCGGGGCATCCTTCACTATAGTGGACCCCAAGGCGCGCGAGAAAAAAGGCAGGTTCTGCTGGACCCCGAAAGACGGACAGGCCAGCGACCTGCTGTATTCCTTTACTGCCATTGCCCGGGATGACAATTGTCCTACACCCGGAACTGCCATCCGCTCCTTCCGTGTGAAGGTAAAGCCCCGCAGCGTGGCTACCCGTACCTACACGAAACTGATCTGCGGAAAGCTGCGCATGCACAGCACCCCGGCTTTAAACTTCAAAGGAAAGCCGGTTTACCGATGGCAGATTCTGGACAGCACAGGGAAAAATCCAATTTACCTGAGCAACGGCAAGCAAACCGATACCTTCCAGTTCAAGAAGGGCGGCAAGTACATCATCAGCCACATGATCAACAGTGCCCTGACCAATTGTGCCACCTTCTACTCCGATACCGTGATCATACCGCCGGTACTGGCCATTGACCTAGGCAAGGATACGTTCATGTGCTACGGGAATACCTACCGTCTGAGTCCGAAGATTGTAAACGGGGTCAGCCCGTATAAATACCGTTGGGCCAATCCGCATACGCATAATCCAGCGGATACGAATTCCCTGCTGGATGCTGTAGTCACGC
>JAGWYC010000358.1 GCA_018969565.1 Bacteroidota bacterium
GATACACTCAAAGACAAACTGTTAGCTGCCGGTATTTGTCCGGACGCCAAACACTCCGACCATTGTCCCGCCTGGGTTGAACTGGCTTTGTGATCCGTATTTTTTTAAATGGATCTGTCAAAAGAATGACAAGGTGTAAGCAAATCAATTATTTTTGAAGCCTTGAAACAACCTGCCGCATACGGAATTTTTTTACTGCTCTTTCTGCAACTGATGCTCTCAGGTGGATTTTGGTTTGGTAGCATGGGAGTGGTGCAGTTTCACCGTTATCAAACCCATGCCCACACATATGTACACAGAAATACTCCACTGATGCGTATTGTGTTTCAGGGCAAACAAACTTCCAAAGAAATCAATTACCATGGAAAGATGTACGATGTGGTGTTTAGGCATTTCTCCCATGGCCACACAGTATGCTACATGCATTTGGATGCTGAAGAAAATGCTTGGCTGAGCCTCTCGGAGAAATTTGCACATCCCAAATCCGACAGAGAAAAATCAGCGCAACAATTTGCGGGCTTTCTCCTGAACATGCATTATATGCATCCTTCCTCTGAAATTTTATGTGCCCCTGTTGGAAATCAAATCACAAAGGGTATTGCCTCTGCAGCGCAGCAATTGCGCGCAGGTTTCCGGAACGCTCCCTCGCTTCCTCCGGAATGGATGAATGATTTTTCGCGCTTCGCGATCTAAACACATTCATTCATCTCAAAAAATCATTATGAAAAAATTACTGCAGGCCATTCTGTGCCTGTGTATTTCTTCGTCTCTGCATGCCCAGCAGAACGATTCTCTCAAAAGTTACAGCCTCTCCGAAGTGGTTGTCTCCGTAAACAAATCTCCCGATACGCTGGGCCGTATCTCTCAGCAGGTGCTCCTGCTCGACAAATCGTGGATTACCCGTCAGCAGGCGCAAACAACAGCCGATCTGCTTTCACAAACCACGCAGGTGTATATCCAGAAAAGCCAGGCCGGAGGCGGCAGTATTACCCTCAGGGGCTTTGAAGCTGTGCGTAACCTGCTGGTGATTGATGGTATCCGCATGAACAACCTGATATACCGTTCCGGTCACCTGCAAAACATCATGACCACCGACAACCAGTCACTCGAAAGAATTGAAGTGCTTTTCGGGCCCTCCTCCAACATGTATGGCAGTGATGCGCTGGGCGGTGTGGTTCATCTCTACACCAGGGAAGCGCGCTTTGCCGAAGAAGGAAAAAAATGGGTGCACGGAAATGCTTCTCTCAGGTATGGATCGGTAAACAATGAAAAAACTGCCCATCTTGATTTTAATATGGCCAATCACAAACTCTCCTGGCTGTCCTCTTTCACCTTCAGCGATTTTGATGACCTCAGAAGTGGTACCAATCAAAATCCTTTTTATCCCACACCTTACGGCGAAAGAAGGATATATTACGCACGGGTGAACGGCAAAGACAGTGCAGTAGAAAATGCCAACCGTTTTTTGCAGATTCAAACGGCCTACAGCCAGTGGGACATGATGCAGAAAATTGCTTACAAACAAAATGCACACCTGCGTCACCAACTCAATTTTCAGTTGAGCAATTCCTCTAACATTCCGCGATACGACCGGCTTACCGACAAAGGATCTGTCAATCCGCTGGCTTTTGCAGAGTGGTATTACGGGCCCCAAAGCCGCATGATGGGCGTGTATGATCTCCATTATTCCAATGCTGAAGCAGGCATCCAGTATTTTCATCTCGCGCTGGCCTGGCAAGACATTCAGGAATCAAGATTCACCAGGCGTTTCGGAAGCAATGATTTGCAGAGAAGGGTAGAAGATGTGAATGTGCTCTCTCTTTACGCCGATGCTACACGCAACTGGAAGTCGCATACCCTGCGTGCCGGGGTGGATATGCAATACAACACACTCCGTTCTACTGCC
>JAGWYC010000359.1 GCA_018969565.1 Bacteroidota bacterium
GACCATATTCAGGACTGGCTGCGTGCGAACACCGTAAAAGGCAGATTCAACATCACCGATGCCAGCGAGAACATCATCCGCTGTGAACAGGTGCGTATGCCTTTATATGACAGCAGCGGCAATGCCCTCGATGCCCGACAATTCGCCAAGGGTTTACAAAAAATGCTCAAGGGCGAACCGATTAAAATCCCGGTCAAGCTGATGACCCGCGGATTGGGTGAAGCCATACTTGTTTTAGGCGAGCAATAATTAAGCACCATGAAAAACCTTATAGTATGTATGCTTGGACTGCTTCAGACATCGAGCTTACTCCATAGTCAAAACACTGCTGAGGATTTCGGCAAGGTGGTAATGGGTGTGCATATCCCGGATGCCGCCGGAATGTCTCCTGAATCCAAGAAATTTCTTGCCGGAAAACTCACACAACTGCTCACCCAAAACGGCATGGCAGGAACGGAAAGTGCACCGCGCTTCGCATTGGCAGCCATAGTAAATATCGGGACCAAAGACATCATCCCCGGGCCGCCGCAGATGATAGCGCAACAACTGGAACTCAACCTCATCATTGGTGACGCCGTGGCAAACCGCCAGTTCGAAAGTTACAGCCTGAGCCTGAAAGGCGTCGGCACGAATGAACCCAAAGCATTCAACGAAGCCTTTAAAGGAATCAATCCGGCTAATGAGGAATTGCGCGCTTTTATCCAACAAGGCAAAGCTGAGATCATGGCCTATTACGAAGGCAACTGCGACAATGTCATCAGGCAAGCCGGACTTGCCGCTCAAAAACAGGAATACGAGGCCGCCATTTACCAGCTCAGCCTCATACCGGATGTGGCCACAACCTGTTACCGGAGGGCTTTGGACAGTATGGCGGCATGGCATCGTGAAAAGCAGAATAAAGAAGGCAAGGCACTGCTGACCAAGGCCAAAGGCATCTGGGCT
The DNA here is from genome assembly GCA_018969565.1 of Bacteroidota bacterium. Taxonomy (GTDB): domain Bacteria; phylum Bacteroidota; class Bacteroidia; order NS11-12g; family UBA955; genus REEB481. Next base: position 943 of record JAGWYC010000359.1, read on the forward strand.
GCCGGTCAGAATACAGAAGCTGCTCTGGAAGCCATCAGCCTGCTGCAGCAGATTGCACCGGAAGCGCGATGCCAAAAAGAAGTACAGACCCTGATTAAATCCATCGAGGACAAAATCAAAGCGGATGCAAAAGCTCGTTGGGACCAACAAATAAAAGAGTACAACGACAGCATTGCCGCAGAAATAGAACAGCGGCGGCAAGAAGCAGCGGATGCAGCTTTTCGCCGGCAGGCCGAACTACAGCGGCTGCGGAATTACCACGAAATAGCCCTGGAACAGGCAAGAAACCAGCCCCCCGTCACCATTAACCACATCAATTGGAGGTAACATGCACATCATCAAAATTTTCGGAGCCTATCCATGGCAAGTTGAGGTTGAACCGGAATCTCATGACCACATCACTGCCACAAAACGCAATGAATTCAGCTACACGGCTATAAACGGTGCAATAGACGAGGTAGAAAGACGGGTGAAATCGAGCATTCAAAAAGACAACCCGGATGCCCAATTCAGCATTTTTTACAGCAGGCTGCGTGCCACTTCCGGCAACTTTGTGCTGGACAGCATACGGGAACGCATGAGCAAGGCTTATGCGGTGATTTTCGATATAACCGGATTCAATAAGAACGTTATGCTGGAACTGGGCATAGCCTTGGAGCTGCAGCGGCATTTGGAAAAGCCGGCCAAGGTGTTCCTCATTTCCTGTGCCGAACAATTTGAGCCATCGCTCCTGCCATCAGACCTCAGCGGTTACTTCCTTAGCTGCTACCAGATCAACGAAAAGGACAATACGGTCTGCTTCAAAGACGGTAATTCATTGGTCATGCGCATGACCAGCGACATCATGGAAATATTGAAACAGCCTTACCGGGAGGAACTCGAAAAAAACACCCAAGCACATGCATAAACGCTTATTCATCTTCACAGGCTTATTGCTCCAATGTCTCTCA
>JAGWYC010000360.1 GCA_018969565.1 Bacteroidota bacterium
AGGGATGGCATATCGGTAGCCCCGGCTAATATCACGACCAATTGAACGCTTAAACAATTCCATTTTCCGTATTGTTGCATCCATAATCTTTAAACCTTTTTCTTATGAGTGAAAACAAGTTAAGCCCTCAGGACGAACGTCGAATCAAGAAAGCTTTTGTGAATAAGCGCTGGCCGGAGGTGGCCAGCACCATGAGCTGGAGTATCTTTAAAATCATGGCTGAATTTGTGGACGGATACCAGGCGCTGGCCCGTATAGGTCCTTGTGTGTCCATCTTCGGGTCGGCACGCACCCGGCCCGACCATCCGCATTATGAGGTGGCGCGTAAAATAGCCTTCGGACTCAGTCAGGCCGGCCTGGGTATTATCACGGGCGGAGGGCCGGGCATCATGGAAGCCGCCAACAAAGGCGCTAAGGAAGCCGGCGGGAAATCGGTAGGCCTCAATATCAACCTTCCTTTCGAGCAAACACCGAATCCCTATCAGGATCGCGACAAAACGCTGATGTTCGACTACTTCTTCGTGCGCAAGGTGATGTTCATGAAATACGCTCAGGGCTTCGTGGTTCTGCCCGGCGGCTTTGGTACCCTTGATGAATTTTTCGAGGCCCTGACCCTGGTTCAAACAGACAAGAAGGCCAAGTTCCCCATTGTGCTGGTGGATAAGGCCTTCTGGGAACCACTGTTGGCCTGGATCAACAAAGTGCTGCTGGAAGAACACGGCTATATCAGCCCTGAAGACTTATTCCTGTTCCGCTTGGTGGATACGCCCGAAGAAGCCGTGGAATTTGTACTCGATTTCTACAGCAAATACACCCTGCAGCCCAACTTCTGAGCCACGCGAACCTTTCGGTTTCAGGGTTGTTTTGAAAGGATGAATTTCATGTTTCGGCCCCTGATTCTGCTTATAGGGGCATCCTTTTCCGCAGCAAATCTTGCGGCTCAGAACACCGGTTCCATTTCCGGTCAGGCCAGTGATAAGAACACACAACTGACGCTGGAACAGGTTTCCGTTGAACTTGAAGGAACTTCATTCAACACGAAAACCACTGCAGGCGGCTACTACCGCATCACCGGTATCCTCCCCGGCAGTTATAATGTTCGTTTTGTGTTCAAAGGTTATCAGGAACTCATCCGCTACAACATCGTCATCACTTCCGGAAACGAAAACGTGGTGAATGCTGAACTGGAGCCGGAAGTGGTTGAAGTGCAAACCGTAACCATCCGCGGAACAAAACGCAGCGCCAAAGCCGCTACCCTGGAAACCCCGCTGAGCGTTCAAAGGCTCACCACAGAAGAAATCAAGAGTAATCCCGGAGGCAACTTCGACATCAGCCGTGTAATCCAGTCGCTGCCCGGTGTGGGCGGCACGGCCGGAAGTGTGGGCGGCTACCGCAACGACATCATCATTCGCGGCGGCGCCCCGAACGAAAACGTATTCTACCTGGACGGCATCGAAGTGCCGGTCATCAACCACTTCGCCACCCAAGGCAGCGCCGGCGGCCCCAGCGGCATCCTGAACGTGAGTTTCATCGAAGATGTAAAGCTGAGCAGCTCTGCCTTTGATGCGCGCTTCGACAATGCCCTGAGCAGCGTGCTCGATTTCCGCCAGAAGAAAGGCAATACCAACCGGCTGCAGGGCAATACCCGCCTCAGCGCCACGGAACTGGCCACCACACTCGAAGGCCCGCTCGGCAGCTCAAAGAACACCACCTTCCTGGCCAGCGTGCGCCGCAGCTACCTGCAATTCCTTTTTCAGGCCATTGACTTGCCCATCCGCCCGAATTACTGGGACTTCCAATACAAGGTAACCCATCGTTTCTCCCCGAAAATGACCCTCACAGTGCTGGGCATCGGCGCTATTGATGAATTCAGCTTTGCGGCACCCGC
>JAGWYC010000361.1 GCA_018969565.1 Bacteroidota bacterium
AACCAGGCTTCTTGAAGCCAAATGGTTTGAATAAAGAGCATCATGCACCCGAATGACCAGGTAATTACCACTGCGGGTTGTATGATTACCCGATATGCTTTCCAGAGCATTGGCCCGAATTGCCCCTGGAGGATTTTTCGTTCCTCCAGGGGTTTTTCATTGGCTGCTGCATAATATACCATAATTCGAACCAGGTAAAACAGCCCAGCCATCCATGAAATCGCGCCAATAAGGTGGAGCGACTTGGCTGCCGCATACCAGTACGACATTTGCATCAGGCTTCGCTGGTTTGATAAGATTCAATGGGCGGGCAAGTACACACCAGGTTTCGGTCACCATATGCCTGATCTATGCGGCTCACACTTGCCCAAAACTTAAATCCATCCTTCAGGTAAGACAATGGGTATGCGGCTTTTTGGCGGCTGTAGGGATGTTTCCAATCATCCGAGCTTATTGCATCCAGGGTATGCGGTGCGTTGTGCAACACATTGTCATGGGCATCTGCCTGCCCGGAAGCGATTTCGTCAATTTCTTTTCTGATTTCGAGTAGTGCATCACAGAAACGATCCAGTTCCGCCTTGCTTTCGCTTTCAGTCGGTTCAATCATGATGGTACCTGCAACCGGGAAAGACAAGGTAGGAGCATGGAATCCGTAATCCATCAAGCGTTTGGCGATGTCTTCGGCTGCTGCCAGGCCTTTGAAGGAGCGCAGGTCGACAATTAACTCATGAGCAGATCGGCCATTTTCGCCGGTATAAAGCACGGAATAGGCTCCTTCCAAACGTGCTTTAATGTAGTTGGCGTTCAAAATGGCGTATTTTGTTGCGTCGGTCAAGCCTTTTGCACCCAGCATTCGAATATATCCATAGGAGATCAGCAATATGCTTGCACTACCCCACGGAGCGGCGCTTACAGCGTGAACTCCTTGGGCTCCACCCATTTCAGGCGCCATCACATGTTTGGGCAGATAAGGCGCGAGGCTGCTATTGCAACAAATTGGCCCCATGCCAGGTCCGCCGCCGCCATGTGGAATGGCAAATGTTTTGTGCAAATTCAGGTGGCAAACATCGGCGCCAATAGCCGCCGGGCTGGTGAGTCCAACCTGTGCATTCATGTTGGCGCCATCCATATACACTTTTCCGCCATGCTGGTGGATAATGTTGCATATTTCTACAATACTCGTTTCAAACACCCCATGCGTGCTCGGATAAGTTACCATAAGACAGGAAAGTCGATCGGAATATTGCAGGGCTTTGGCAGTCAGATCGGCTACATCGATGTTTCCGCGTTCGTCGCAGGCCACTACAATTACCTCCATACCTGCCATGACTGCACTGGCCGGGTTGGTTCCGTGTGCAGAAGAAGGAATTAAAGCAACATTCCGGTGCGCATCCCCACGTGCTTCATGGTAAGCTCTGATGATCATCAAACCTGCGTATTCTCCCTGAGCGCCCGAATTGGGTTGCAGGGAACAGGCATCAAAACCGGTAATTTCGCACAAGTATCCTTCCAATTCCCGGATGATTTGGGTGTAACCCGAAGTTTGTTCAGATGGCGTGAAAGGATGCATATGCGCAAAAGCCGGCCAGCTGACTGGTATCATTTCACTTGCTGCATTCAGTTTCATGGTACAAGAGCCCAGGGAAATCATGGAATGCATCAAGGATAAGTCCTTGTTTTCCAAACGCTTAATATAGCGCATCATATCACTTTCTGTGTGATAGCTGTTAAAAACCGGGTGGGTTAAAAATGCGCTTTCCCGAATCAATGCAGTGGGAATAACGGATTCCGGATTCGGAGCTACCTTTCCTGCGCCAAAAACAGAAGCAACAACTTGCAATTCTTCTTCTGTAAACGTTTCATCTACAGACAATTGAATACCGGT
>JAGWYC010000035.1 GCA_018969565.1 Bacteroidota bacterium
ATTGTGCGCAAACTGAAGCAATACAGCATCAGTGGATTTCAGGGGCACAGCATTTACGATGTAGGACGGCATTTCTTCAAAGCCCTGTTTCGGGAAGAATTTACCCTTCGGGCCACTTCTTTGGCCTTCAACCTCTTTCTGGCCCTCTTCCCTGCCCTGCTGTTCCTGTTTACATTGATTGCCTACATACCGGTTCGCGGATTGCGCAGCCGCCTGATCAGGGAACTGGACTTCTTCCTTCCGGACGCAAGCTTCCGCGCCATTTCAGATACCATCAGTGATATCATCGCCAATCAGAACGGCAGCCTGTTGTCCTTCGGTTTCCTGTTGGCCATCTGGTTTTCCAGCAATGGCTTCCATACGCTCATCAACACTTTTAACCGCCGGCTTCCCCGGAAACGGAAAAGAAACTGGTTCCAGAATCGCCTCATCGCCATAGGTCTTACCGTAGTTATCACCCTGATGCTCATAGCTGCAGTGCTCATCATTGTTTATACAGGATACCTGCAAACATGGATCTACAAGCATAAAATCGTGAACCGAAGTACCCTGCGCTTCCTGATTTCATCTACTGAATACCTGGTGCTCACAGGGCTGGTGTTTCTGGTGATTTCCAGTTTATACCGCTTCGGACCCGCCACTGTGAAAAAATGGCGTTTTGCTTCGGCAGGAAGCATCACTGCCACGCTGCTGTGTATGGTTTCCAGTGCCTTGTTCTCTGTTTATGTAAACAATTTCGGCTCCTACAACAAAATCTACGGATCTATTGGTGCCATCATGGCCCTGATGGTTCTGCTCTATATCAACGTACTGGCGATTATTGCCGGTTTCGAGTTGAACTCCAGCATTGAACGCGCCTCTCTGGCCGGGGAATTAAAACAGCACTCGGAAACCTGAACGCAGCTTATTCGTCCAGTTTGAGTACCGCCATAAAGGCACTCTGCGGAATTTCCACATTGCCCACCTGACGCATACGCTTCTTACCCGCCTTCTGCTTTTCCAGCAGTTTGCGTTTACGGCTGATATCACCGCCGTAACATTTTGCCGTTACATCCTTGCGCAGGGCTGACAGCGTTTCCCGGGCAATAATCTTAGCGCCGATGGCCGCCTGAATGGCAATTTCAAACTGCTGCCGTGGTATCAGTTCGCGCAGTTTCTTGCAAATCTTCTTCCCAAGATCAAAGGCATTATCGCGGTGGATGATGGCGCTGAGTGCATCTACCGGTTTGCCATTCAACATAATATCCATCTTCACCAGGGTACTTTCGCGGTAGCCTATAGGATGGTAATCAAAGGAAGCATAGCCGCGGCTGATGCTCTTCAATTTATCGTAAAAATCAAATACAATCTCTGCGAGGGGCATTTCAAAAGTCAACTCTACCCGGTCGGCGGTGAGGTACACCTGATTCTTCAGAACTCCTCGTTTTTCCATGCACAGTGACATGATGCTGCCCACATATTCTCCTTTGGTAATGACCGATGCCTGGATGAATGGCTCTTCTACGTAATCGGTTTTTTCCACGGGAGGAAGGTCGCTGGGGTTATTCACCTGCACCACATCACCCTTAGAAGTATAGGCAATGTAGCTCACGTTAGGCACGGTGGTAATCACGGTCATGTTGAATTCCCGCTCCAGGCGTTCCTGAATGATTTCCATGTGCAGCATACCCAGGAATCCGCAGCGAAATCCGAAGCCCAGGGCGGCAGAACTTTCAGGTTCAAACACCAGACTGGCATCGTTAAGCTGCAGTTTCAACATGGCCTCACGCAATTCTTCAAAGTCTTCGGTATCCACAGGATAAATACCCGCGAACACCATCGGTTTCACGTGTTCAAAGCCTTTAATAGGCTCTGCTGTGGGGTGCTCGTGGTCGGTGATGGTATCACCTACTTCTACTTCCTTGGCTTCCTTTATACCGCTGATGATATAACCCACATCGCCGGCTTTTACTTCCTGCCTGGGGTTCATGTCGAGTTTCAGGATACCCACCTCATCGGCGAGATAATCGCGGCCGGTGTTCATAAAGCGCACATGCTGGCCCTTTTTAATGCTGCCGTCGATCACGCGGTAATAGGCGATGATGCCCCTGAAGGAATTAAATACGCTGTCGAAGATGAGTGCCTTGGTAGGCGCATTCAGGTCGCCTTTGGGGGCAGGAACCCGCTCCACGATGGCCCGCAGGATATCGTGAACCCCCATGCCGGTTTTACCACTGGCAGCCATGATTTCCTCACGCTTGCAGCCAAGCAGGTCCACAATCTGATCGCTGACTTCTTCCGGCATCGCGCTGGGCAGGTCAATTTTGTTCAGGATGGGAATGATGGTCAGGCCGTGTTCGATGGCCATGAACAGGTTGCTGATGGTTTGTGCCTCAATACCCTGACTGGCGTCCACCACCAGCAGCGCACCTTCACAGGCGGCGATGCTGCGGCTCACCTCGTAGCTGAAGTCCACGTGGCCGGGGGTATCAATCAGGTTCAGGATATAATCCTTCCCCTCCAGCTTGTAATTCATCTGGATGGCATGGCTCTTAATGGTAATGCCGCGCTCGCGCTCCAGATCCATGTCATCCAGCACCTGCGCCTGAAGCTGACGTTTATCTACCGTGTTGGTGTATTCCAGCAGACGGTCGGCCAGGGTACTTTTACCGTGGTCAATGTGGGCGATGATGCAAAAATTCCGGATGTGCTCCATGAAAGTCTGCAAATATACGGCAGCCGCAGCCTCCCTGCCCTACGGGATATGAATTTAGGAAGAAGGCGATCTGCTGAAATTGGCGCCGGTAACACCTCACGCCACATCGACCTCCACCTGGAAGCAATCGAATACCTGCGGTTGCTAAAGGAATGCATCGTCTGGAGTATAGGGGATATTATCGCGACCAAAGAAGAAGCTACCAAATCCGCCTTCCCCTCAAGCCTTCTTCACAAACTCCGACTTCAATGCCATGGAACCAAAGCCTTCGATCTTGCAGTCGATGTTGTGGTCGCCGTCGGTGAGGCGGATGTTTTTCACCTTGGTACCTGCTTTAATAGCCTTCTGGAATCCTTTTACCGGGAGGTCTTTCACCACCATTACAGTATCGCCGTTTTGCAATACCGCTCCGTTGGCATCTTTCACCACCGGTCCGGCGACTGCGGCTGCGGCATTCCATTCAAAATTGCATTCTGAACAAACGTATTGACCATGATCCGTGGGATAGGCATAATGAGAATCACAGTTCGGGCATGTCTTCAGGCTGTCTGGCATAATTTACGGGCAAAGTAAAGCCAAAGCACGACCACCGGGAGTATGACCTTGGTCAGCTTAAGTTTTATAAATCTGTATCAGATTTCCCTGCCGATTCTACGAAGAACATTTCCACCTCTCCTTTTCCTTTAACGGCTATTTTTCCCCGCGGAGTAAATTGAAACCCAGGATCATTGGCTAAATATTCGTAGGTATCTCTGCTGATATTGACTTTACCCGGCTCGCTGCTTCCCTCGATGCGGCTGGCGGTGTTCAATGTATCTCACCGGATATCGTATTGTTGTCTAATAGTTAAACGGTTTCATGGAATTAAGAAAGCTAACTATCTGCGCAAATTCATCTCTCGATACTCCGCCGATTTCAACACTGATTAACAATCATCGCACGGATAGAAACATGAACCGATTAAAACAAAAAAGGCCACCCGGAGGCGGCCTTTCTGATAGATTTAGAGTTGCTGATTACTCCTGTACCACGTGTACCTCGATGTCGGCGTTCACGCCTTTAAAGAGGTTAACGGTAGCCTGGTAAGAACCCAGATTTTTGATGTCTTCAGAAATAGAAACACTCTTTCTGTCTATATCAAAACCTTGTTCCTTAAGGGCATTGGCAATCTGCAGGGCAGTAACGGAGCCGAAAATTTTACCACTGGCACCGGCTTTGGTGCGGATGGTCACGCTGATTCCGGCCAGTTTTTCAGCCATTGAAGCAGCATCTTTCTGCATCTTCTCCATTTTGAAGGCACGCTGACGTTCTTCCTCGTTGCGCATTTTGCGCTCGCTTTCGGTGGCGGCAACGGCAATGCCTTTAGGAATCAGGTAATTTCGGGCATATCCGGGTTTCACGGTCACGATTTCGTTGCGCTCTCCCAGTCCTTTTACGAATTTCTTCAGGATGATTTCCATAGTGATTTCCTCCCTGTCTTATTTCAAACCATCGGCTACGAAGGGCAGCAGGGCAAGGTGCCTGGCGCGCTTGATGGCCGTTCCCATTTTACGTTGATACTTCAAAGAAGTTCCGGTGATACGGCGGGGCAGAATTTTGCCCTGATCGTTCAGGAACTTCAGCAGAAACTCGTGGTCTTTGTAGTCAATGTACTTGATACCGTGCTTCTTGAAGCGGCAGTATTTTTTCTTTTGAACTACCTGCGGAGTCTGATTGAAGATGAAATTTTGATCGTTCTTTCTCATTGTGCAGGTGCCTCCTCGCTCTTTTCTTCCTTGCGGCGGATTTCTCCTTTGCGGCGACGGTCGTTGTAGTCAATGCCGTGCTTATCCAGGTGTACCGTGAGGTAGCGCAACACGCGCTCGTCGCGGCGGAATGCCAGGTCAAGGGCTTTGATGAATGATGTATCTGCCCTGAATTCGAACAGATGATAGAACCCCGTGTTTTTCTTTTGGATGGGATAGGCTAATTTAGTCAGGCCCCAGTTTTCTTCATGGACCATCTCCCCACCGTTTGCTGTGATCAACTCTCTGTAGCCTGCAACAGCTTCTTTCATCTGTTGCTCAGAGAGCACGGGTGTCAATATGATCACAGTCTCGTACTGCTGAATATTGCTCATGGTGGCTCTTTAAAAGGGCTGCAAAAATAGGAAAGATTATGGAAATGGCAAAGGGTATGGCCACTATTTCATGCTCAAGCTGACTATTGTTGTAATTTTTCACATCAGGGGAGGCATTGATACCAAAAGAGCAATATCATTCCGTTTAATTCTTTTTGTAAAAGCTTATTTCAAGGTAAATTTGCGTTTATATGTGGATGCGTTACGTGACCGGGTTGATGGGACTGCTGCTGCTGGGCAGCTATGTGCTTCGTTCTGATGACCCGGGCGTTTCCCATAATTATGATGCGGAAAAGAGCAGGTATCATGCTTTCTCGGATGCCACCAAGGATAAGATTGGCAACTTCTTCCGCAAAATGCATCAGGCGGGTCTGTTCAACGGCACGTACCTGTACTTCAAGGACGACAGCCTGCTCCAGGGGAAATATGGCTTTGCCAACTTCCGCACCGGCGACACCCTCCTGCTGGATGATCTGTTCCAGTTGGCCAGCGTGAGCAAAACCATCACCGGAACCGCCGTGATGACGCTGTACCAGGATGGCCTGCTCAACCTGGACGACAGCGTGCATCATTACATTCCTGAGCTTAAAAGGAAAAATCTCACCATTCGCCAACTGTTGAGTCACACTTCCGGTCTGCCTGAATACTTCGACTTCAGCGACCGCTACTGGCCGGATAAAAACAGGCACATGAACAATACGGATGTGGTGCAGATGCTCAACAAATTGCCGTCCACCATGTTCGCCCGTCCGGGCGCGTTCTACAACTACTGCAATACCAATTTTGTGTTGCTGAGCGCCATCGTGGAGCGGGTTTCGCACCTCTCATTCAGGCATTTTGTAAAACACAGGGTATTTGAACCCTCCGGCATGCCCTACTCCCACATCAATAATTTCGACAGCATCCCCTTGAGTGGTTATTTCCTGCAAGGGTTTGAACGCAGTCATTATTTAGTTCAGGATGTGCCCCAGAACGGCACTTGCGGCGACAAGGGCGTGTACAGCAATACCTGGGAAATGTTCCGTTTCGACCGTGCCCTGCGAGGTCCCTTCCTGCTGCATCGCTCTATGCTGGAGGAAATGTACCGGCCCATGGTGCCCACATCCAACCAGGGACAATACTACGCTCTGGGCTGGCGCGTCACCTGGATCAACATGCGCAAATGGGCTTTCCACAACGGCTGGTGGAAAGGCTTCAGAACCTACTTCTGGCGCTGCCTGGACGATAACCGCTGCTATGTGGTACTCACCAACAATGTAAACGGGCGTTTCCTGAGTACCCGGGAAATGGTGAGTTTGCTGGATTGAGGTCAGGTTATGTCATGGTGCCTGTCATAGTGTGCCTGTCATGGTGAGCCTGTCATGGTGAGCCTGTCATGGTGAGCCTGTCATGGTGAGCCTGTCATGGTGAGCCTGTCATGGTGAGCCCGTCGAACCACGAACCACGAACCCGAATTTAGGCATGATGACCAATGATAACAGATTGCTTTACCAGGCGTTGATCTGCTTTTTTTCAGCTTCAGTCAGTCCGGAGGTTTGCAGCATGAACCCTTTGATGCTTTGGAACAGCGCATGCGCGCGCAGCGGCGGATGAGAAAGGATGAAGGCTTTATCCTCAGCCAGATGCGTAGATATTCCTACCATGGAAGGAGTATTGTATTCCACGCTGTAGCGCAGGAAGCGTATTTCTGTATGCTGTGAAAATTTGGTCACGGCGGCGTTCAACTGAGCGGAGCCGGAGCGTACATGCACCACTTTATTGTAAGGATTATAGCTGTATTTAGCTTTCAGGGCCAGGGCCGACCCATAATAGGCCTGCATCACCGCATCGGAAGCCGCTTGTGGCTGTGTGAGTTTTTCCAGTTGCAGGGCATCGGCTTCGCTGTTCACCGCCTTCAGGTAAGTCTGGCGAACAGTGGTATAGTCCGCGGAAATTCCGAAGAACAAGAAAAAAGAAAAAAACAGTGGTTTCATACCCAGAGTAACAACTCAAAGCCACTTTTTCTTACGAAACAGGTACAGTGTGGTAAAAGAGGACAAAAGCATCAGCAGGATGGCAAAGGGATAGCCGTACTTCCAATGCAATTCAGGGAAGGCCTGAAAGTTCATGCCATAGATGCTGGCAATCAGGGTGGGCGGCATGAAAATCACCGATGCCACGGTAAAGATTTTGATGATTTTGTTCTGCTCGATATTAATCAGACCCAAGAAGGTATCCTGAAGATACTCCAGCCGTTCAAAGTTAAAGGTGGTATGATCTAGCAATGAATTAACGTCTTTAATCAGGATGCGCAGGCGTTCCAGTTCAGACCCTTCAAAGTCACGAGAGCGCAGCATGGCTGTCACTACGCGCTGCTTGTCAATGATGTTCTGACGAAGCATCATGGTATCATCCAACAACCTGTTGATTTGCAGGATGAGCTTTTCATCAGTGCTGCCCGAGAAGCTCAGTTCCCGACCCAGCGCTACAATATTCCGGGAAATGCCTTCAATGATGTCGGCATCGGTATCAATTCCGGTTTCAAATAGGCTTACTAAAATCTTCTTACCCGAGCCGAATGCCCTGCCGGATGCTTTGATTTTGCGGACACATTCAGCGAAGTTTGAGAGGTCTGCTTCCCTGTAGGTAAACAGCGTTTCATTTTGAAGAATGAAGGATACACCATTACTCACAAAGCCCGCCTGCTGACTGTTGTCTATCTGCAGGAAGTTGGTATTGGCAATAATCTCCTCGTCCGTTTCAAAATACCTTGAAGACGATTCAATCTCCGCCTGCTCCTGTTTGCTTTGAAATCGAATTTCGAAATGCTCCTCTACGTCCCTCAATTCATCTAAGGAGGGATTTTGCAGATCAATCCAGATAACATCCTCCAGGTTTCCCAGTTCGGAAAGTTTCGGCACCTTCAGCACCTTGTTCTGCTTTCTGAAGTAAACCCTCATCATTCCTACAACTGTCGGATAAATCCATGGTGAAAGAGCCGCGAAATTAACTTACGGAATGGGCAATTCTACCCCTTACTGGAAAAACTTCCCAATTAATCCTGCCATTCGGCAACGAAGATATTCGTGGCACGGGTGCCGCCGTTGTTTCGATTGCTGCTGAATACCAGATATTTACCGTCGGGTGAGAACATCGGGAAGGCATTGAAGATGCTCTCGTAAGTGATTTGTTCCAGACCGGTTCCGTCGGTATTGATCATATAGAGCTGAAAATCATAGCCGCGCTGGCTCTTGTGGTTGCTGCTGAAGATAATTTTCTTGCCAGAAGGATGGAAAAATGGCGCCCAGTTGGCCTTGCCCAGACTGGTAATTTGCTGCAGGTCGCTGCCGTCAATATTCACGGTGTATAACTCCATTCGGGTTGGCTCTACCTGGCCTTTGGAAAGCAGTTCCTTGTAACGGGCAATTTCTTCATCGGTTTTAGGCCTGCTGGAGCGGAAAACCAGTTTCTTTCCATCCGGGGAGAAGAAGGCACCGCCATCATAACCCAGTCCGTTGGTCAACTGTTTCAGGTTCTGTCCTGCAGTATCCATAATCCACAGTTCCAGGTCGCCGCTGCGGTCGCTGGTGAACACAATGTGCTTTCCATCGGGCGACACGGTGGCTTCGGCATCATATCCGGGTTCTTTGGTGAGCTGACGGGTGATATTGCCTTTCAGGTCGGCGATGTAAATATCATAGCTGGAATACACAGGCCACACGTAAGCACCGGTGCTTCCGGGAACCGGAGGGCAAGTATGACCGCCTTCATGGGTACTTGCGTACAGAATATGTTTCCCGTCGGGCATGAAGTAGGAACAGGTGGTGCGCCCGAGCCCTGTGCTGACCAGTTCAGGTAAATAGTTTGAATCGGTAAGCTGTTCCCAGGGTGCAGAGAAAATGCGGTCACAGGGTATGCCGTGCGCAGCATCTGAGCGCTGAAAGGTAAGTCGTTTCCCATCCGGACTCCAATATGCTTCTGCATTATCGCCACCGTACGAAAGCTGATATAGGGCCTTGAAATGCGTTTCACCCGTTGCAGGGGTTCTTTTCGAGTACTCCGGAATAGCCGGTTCGGCGGCTTCAATGAGTTGGGTCGGCGGTATAAACGGATAGGGATCTTGCATTTGAGCATCCTGCTTCCTGATAAAACAGGAGGACATCAATACCGCAGCGGCAAGCATCAGGGGAATTCGGCGCTTCATACGTGCCGCGAAATTGCACTTAAAGTCGCTCGAATTCAAATTTGGGATAGCCCCGCTGGCCTAAATCGTTGTAGTAGTCTGTAAAACGCAGCTTAAACCATTGATTACCGGCCGTGCGAATCACGTAAACCCGTTTGTAATTCACCGTGTATTTCCCGGAAAGTCGGTCGAACAGTTTCCAGTCGTAGCCAATAGCATCTCTTCGGGCGCTCAGGGTGAGGCTTTGCGCCAGGCCCAGGTTCACGGATTCAAAAGGTGTATTCGCCGGAACTTCTACAGCCAGTGTATTGTATGGATTCAAGAGACAGCCCACCGCCACATAGTCGTATGGAATGCCTGTGCCGGTTTCAATAATGTTGGTTTTGTACTTGCGGAAGACCAAATCCCAGGCATCCTGATTCAGTGGCTCTGCATGAATGGTATCACCGCGCAGGAAACTGAAGTATGCGTAGTTCTTTCCGGGCATTCTTCCGATGCGGGCCGGCTTGGTTACTGTATCGGCCAGGCGACCGTAAGAAAGCACGTAATCGCCATTCTCTACCCTTCCAAGTTTGAATTTTACATAGCGATCGGCGGCAGCTTGATTGAGCCCTCGGTCCATGATGTAACAATAACCATAGCTTTTACTGCCATCAGGCGACCAGGATCCTAAGGCGCTTGAATCAGGGGTTCCGGTGGGGTTGTCGTAGCGCCAGCCTGTGGATGGCACCTTAAATACCCTGTTGATGCTTCCGGTGTCGCCGCGGTAAATCCAGGCGTCATTACCGTTGTTGATGATAATGTCCCAGCGGCCTGAAACGCAGGAAAAACCGAGATCCCATAAGGAACCATCGGCCGATGAATAAGCAACGTTGCTCAGGTTTACAAAAACATCCCGATTGCGGTCTTCACCCATATCAAGCGTGAGGGTTTGCAGGCCCTGGATTTGTTTGGGCGCCGGATAAAGTGGCTCTTCCGGTTCACAAGAAGTGAATACTGTGGCTGCTATGGCCGCGTAAACCAGGGACCGCATCGCAGCAAAATTCGGAATCATCTGCTTTACTTTCCCTGTATCTGCCATATACATCGAATAAAAAACTGCCTGCCCGGGGACACCATCTGTTCACCGTTGTTCACCGCGTGGATACCACCCGAAATCCGGTTTGATTGTATGGATGTTACACCCAGCGCATTGCGGCATCCGAAACTGAAACGTACTTGTTGCTGCAGCAAATGTTTGGAAATAACTACATCGCTGAGCCAAAAATCCTGAATGGTGTAGGTAGTGCGATCTGCATTGTAACCTCGGGTTTTGCCGCTGTATTTCTGAAACAGATTCACGCTCCAGCCGGAATGGGCCGGAGTCCAGCTCAGATTGACGCGAAACTGCGTGAAATAAAAATATCGGTCACTTTTCAGTCCGCTGCCGTCCAGGTCATCCTTAATACCAATGGTGGACCAGCCGGCATTTATGCTGTAACGGGGGTGCATGAATCCGGCATTCATGCTCATTCCCTGTGTCTGGTAGCTGCCCACGTTGATGTAGGTGTACAGGTTCGTGAGCGGGTCCACCAGCGCCAGGGTAATGCGATTCCTTATCCGGTTCTGGAAAATGGCATAATCGAAACGGAAGGCCTGCTTCCTCAGCAATGGCCTTCGGTAATCAAGCCCGATGTTATAGTTGATGGATTGCTCGGCCTTCAGTTGCTCATTACCCCGCACATTATGCTGGTTGTCCACGAACAGCAGGTTGAGTTCCTTTAGGCCCGGCGCCCTATACCCTGCTGCTACAGCACCGCGGAACAGCATGTGGGAGGATAAATCCCACTTCCATTGCAGGGAAGGAATTACCGGTGCCAATTTTACTTTGGAGAGAACACCTTCATTCCTCAGGGGGCTTCCGAATCGGTTATTGTAGATTAGTCGCACCCCGGGCCGCAGCAAAAGACGCTTTACAGGCTTGTAATCCGCTACGCCAAACAGGGCCACATCACTGATTCCGGAGGAATTTTGCGGGATATTATCCCCTGAGCCCTGCTCAAAGTTGGCTTCATAGCCCGCCATCCACTGAATTTTCGCCCAGGGTCTGGATTGAGCGGCAAAACCACGGAACATCCAATGACTGAATAAACTCTTATCTCCCAGAAATGCCGTGAGGTCGCGCTCTGTACCATCCACAAGATTGCGCCGAATAACTTCCTTATCCCTGCCAAATAATTGCCATGATTGCAGGAATTCCAGTTTCACCTGTCTTTTCAGTGGAACATTCGCCTGCCATTGTATGCCGTTGCGGTTCGTATGATAGATGTGGTTATATCCGGTGATTCCGGTATTGCTGTATTCCGCTGCCTGTCTGTCGGTTAAACGCTCTTCAAACAATTGCGACTGAACGCGATGGGACCAGGCCCCGGTCTTCAGAAACAGATTCCCTTCTGCGAACCTGCGCAGTTTGGGTTTCCAGTCGAAAGGACGGTCAGCCGGGTTAAAATCAATGCCTCCAAAGAAGTATCGCCCGCCGTTCAGGCTAAAAGCCAGCTTCCTGTTTACCCGGTGCTGCACCGTAAGATCCATGTTGAAGTTTCGAAGCCCGTCAGCATATACATTGGCCTCTGCATTGGTGCCGGGTTTGCCTGCACTCCTGGTGATGATGTTGATTACGCCGCCCAGCGCATCGGTTCCGTAAACCGCCGACATAGGTCCTTCAATAATCTCCACCCGCTCCACATTACTCAGGTTGATTTGGGAAATATCAACGTTGCCATTCAGGCGACCGAGTATGGGCACCCCATTGACCAGTACTTTAATGTTCTGGCCTGAAATTCCCTGCATGATGGCGCTGGTACCCATAACCGCATCCTGGCCTAAGTTGAAATTCACTTCATTGGCCAGTAATTCTGAAAGGTTTTGAGCGG
>JAGWYC010000362.1 GCA_018969565.1 Bacteroidota bacterium
TCAGCAGCAATTAAGCCGGTTGACCACCTTTGCACAGGAAACCTTTTCCGGAATTCGCGTCCTGAAATCTTTTGGTGCGGAAGGGCGTTTTCGCACAGCTTTTTATGAAGAAACCGATGCTTATTACGAGCATCAGATGAGTCTGGCGCGTGCGCAGGCAGCCTTCTTCCCGCTCATGATGTTGCTGGTGGGCATCAGCACCCTCCTGGTGGTGTATTTAGGAGGAAATGCCGTGGCCGCAGGTACCTTCACCTATGGAAATATTGCAGAATTCCTCATTTACCTGAATATGCTCATTTGGCCTATGGCTTCGCTGGGATGGGTTACAGCACTGGTGCAGCGTGCGGCGGTAAGCCAGGGACGCATCAACGAGTTCATGAGGGAAGAAGAAACCCTGGCTCCGGGTAAGGGAATTCCTTTCCACTTCAGCGACCGTATGGTGCTGGACGATGTTGCATTCACCTACCCTGACAAGCAGCAACCTGCTTTGGAAGGCATCAACCTGGACCTACCGAAAGGCAGTACCCTGGGCGTGCTGGGACAAACCGGCTCGGGGAAAAGCACCTTGGCCGCGCTCATCATGCGCCTTTATGACCCGCAGCGTGGAAGAATCACCGTGGACGGAACCGACCTGAGGAAGTTTGATACGGGCAGTATGCGCAGGATACTGGGCTATGTGCCGCAGGATATCTTCCTCTTCTCAGAAAGCATCTTCGACAACATCGCCTTCGGGCTGGACGCTCAGGCAGCTACCGTGGAACGCATCGAACGGGCAGCGCGCATGGCCGGCATCCACGACGACATCATGCGTTTTCCTCAAGGGTATCAAACCATGCTGGGAGAGCGCGGCGTAACCTTATCGGGCGGACAGAAGCAACGGGTGGCCATTGCGCGCGCGCTGGCCGCTGACCCGGAGCTGATACTGCTCGACGACTGTCTGAGCGCTGTTGATGCCAGGTCAGAAGCCCTGATTATTGCCAATCTGAAGCAGGAGTTAAAGGACAAGACCGCCATCATCATCAGCCATAGAGTTCACGGCGTAATGCACGCAGATCATATTGTGGTATTGAAAGGCGGACGCATTCAGGAACAAGGCACACATCAATCCTTGCTGGAGTTGAACGGAATCTATGCCAGGCTGCACCGCTTGCAGATTGAATCATAGAATATTTTCTACTTGATTTTGTCAAACCCGTGTTTAAATTTGCTTTTCTTCAAAAAAAACTTAAGTGCGATGAACGATGCTTCACACCACGACCGGGACCGCGAGGAGATATTCTCCAAACGCATCAGGGCCGGCAAGCGCACCTACTACTTTGATGTAAAAGCGACCAAGGGAAACGATTACTTCATCACCATTACCGAGAGCAAGAGGCACAGGGCAGACGATGCGGCTTTGGTTAAGAACAAGATTTTTCTCTACAAGGAAGATTTTCACAAATTTGCAGATGCCCTTCAGGAAACCATAGGATTTATCAAATCCAACCTCTTGCCGGAATACGATTTTGACGAGTACGCACGGCGGGACCACGAAGAAGAGGGCGAGGGCTGATTCCGGAGCTGCCGATTTCCTGCTTGTTGTTCCTGATTAACTTTGCAACATGCTGAAGAAGGTTTTGCTTTACGGTCTAGCATTTGGCTCGGCCTCGGCTGCGCTCTTGCTCATCCAGTATTTTAACGGCCTGTACCGCGACCGAACTCTGGCTTCAGCCTTACCGGTGCTGGGCAGCGTCATCATCAGTGTGCTCGCGGTGGTGCTGGTGATTCGATCGCTGCGCCGCGAAAACCCGGGAACCCTGGTGATGGGCAAGGCATTATTTGCCGGATTGCTCACTTCGGCGCTGCTGGCTTCTGTTACCGTACTGGCCTATGAATATC
>JAGWYC010000036.1 GCA_018969565.1 Bacteroidota bacterium
CGGGCTCCGATGGCCTGGGCGGTATCTTCAATCACGTACAGGTTATGGCGCTGTGCAATGTCCAGAATCTCCGCCATGGGTGCGCATTGTCCGTACAGATGCACAGGTGCAATCACACGGGTAGCGGGCGTAATCAGGGCGCTGATGGTGGCCGGGTCCATGAGGTAGGTCTGTGGATCTACTTCACAATAAACCGGCTTATGGCCGAGCAGATGAATCATTTCTGCCAGTGCAGCGTAGGAGAACGAAGGGGTGATAATTTCTGAACCCGGAGGCAAATCCAGGGCCATCATGGCTACTTGCAGCGCATCAGTGCCGTTCGCGCAACCGATTACAAAGGGCACATCGAGATAAACGGACAGTTCCTGTTCGAATTTCTTTACCGCCGGACCATTGATAAACGTGGAGTTGAGGATAACCTCTTTGATTGCTGCATCAACCTCGTCCTGTATCTTGAGATACTGGTTTGTGAGGTCCACCATTTGAATTTTGCGCATGAAATTGATGGGGCAAAAATAGGGTATCCAAGGCAGAACCGAAGCAGTTAAGCCTGCCGCAGTTTATCCCTACAGACTGCGTTGCCGCAGCACTTCAAAGAGCAATACACCGGTAGCTACCGATACATTCAGCGAGTCGAAGCCTCCGGGCATGGGTATGGCGGCACGGATGTCGGAAAGTTGCAACAGCGCCGGTTCTACACCTTTTTCCTCATTACCCATAATGATGGCCAATGGTCCATTCAGGTTGCTGTTGTAGAGGCTGTCCTTGCCTTTTTCAGTGGCCGCTGCAATACGCAGCCCATGCTCTTTCAGCGTCTTCACGGTTTGGTGCAGTTGTTCCACCCTGCAAACGGGTATGCGGAATACGGCTCCAGATGAGGTGGTCACCACATCCTGTCCCACGGCAGCCGAACCTTTGGCAGGAATAATTACTGCATCCGCTCCGGCACAGGCTGCAGTGCGCAGTATAGCACCGAAATTCCGTACATCGGTGATGCCGTCAAGCACCAGCAGCAAGGGGTCTTTGCCTGCTTCAAAACAGCGCGTTACTATTTCTTCCCATGATTGAAATGCGATGGGTGAAATGGCCGCCACAATACCCTGATGATTCGGGTTGCTCACCAGATAGGTGAGTTTTTCTGCAGGGGCTTTTACAAAGGGAATGCCCGCTTCTTTAATAGCCGGAATCAGGCTGCTGATTTTAGGATTGCGCCCTCCGGAGTCTATCCAGACTTTGTCCAGGGTCTGCCCTTTGGCCAGGGCCTCTTCCACCGGATGAATGCCGAAGATGAATTTCTTTTTCAATGAGTTAAAAAAAAGAAGGCCGCCTAAGCGGCCTTCCCGGTAAAACATCAGGGCCTGGAGGCCTGGGTAATTATTTTCTGGTATTTGTCGGCCAAGGCTGTCTTGCCACGATCCTTAGCCAGCTTCTGCACACTTTGCATAATGCCCATCGCGGTCTGATACTGTTCTGCCGCCGTAGAATTGCTGCGCTGATTAAACTGCTTGAAATAGCGCGCATACTGGTTGGCCGTGTTCATGCACTTGTCCATCCAAAGCTCACCCTTCTTGTCCTCACCAAATTCCATATACAACATGGCCAGGTAGTAGCGAATTTCATTGCGGTAGGTGAGCACGTTTTCAGGAACCTCTTTGGTAATCAGATCCAGGAGGGCTACTCCTTTCTTGCGGTATTCATCTATCGTCTTGTCAAGATTTGCTTTGTAAGAAACCAGATCCGTTCCCGGAGGTATTTCCTTTTGTCTGCCTGAATCAATAGACATCTTCACGCTGAGCATACGATTGATTTCGTTGCTGTACATGTCGCCCATGTTGATGACCAGTTGCTGCAAGGCCTGAGGCACCAGCATGGCTTTGTCATCCAGGTAGAAGTTCTTTTTCTCCTTCATGCCGCCCCAGCGGAACTTCATCAGGTTATCATAGGTGCGTTGTTCGGCGATATTGGCAGGGCGACCGCGGTCTTCAGAGATAGTTCCTCCGTTGATGGGCACCAGGCGGAAGGCCAGACCTTCACACTGTAGCCAGCTATTCAGGCCCATGAAGTCGTAGCCGCTGGTGGTAGTGAAGCAGATGGGGCGCTTCCAGCCGCGCTCAGCATTGGTTACCACCAGATCCAGCATAAGCAGGTCGCCTTTGCTGAAGAATTCTCCCGGCATACGGAACTCGATGAAGGGCGCGATGCTCGCGGTATCTTTGGGTTCTACCAGTCCGTTTTCCAGCACCGCCTGACGATTTACAGGGATGCGAATCTTGCGGGTAGGCATCACTTCATCCTTGCTGATATTGGCGGGGTCCTTACCCAATATGAAGTTAACAACCTTCCTGCCATCAGTGAAGCCCGCAGCTTCATCAAATCCGTCAATGCTCAGGTTTTGATAGCGGAAGCCGTATTCAAAGCGACCGGCGCGCAAATCGTCTTTGGTAAGCGTCAGCGGCAGCGGGTCTGAGTTATACACCTTGTCGAGCAGCACACTGCTGTACCATTCCGTTGGCAGCAGGCTCTGGTTGATGATGCGCACATCGGTACGGATGCCTTCCACGTTCTGGGCATACCAAAGTGGGTAGGTGTCGTTATCGCCGTTGGTGAACAGGATAGCATTCGGGGGACAACTTTGCAGGTAGTTTTTTGCGTAGTCTATACCAAGATAACGGGCAGAGCGGTCATGGTCATCCCAGTTCTGAGAAGCCATAAGCACCGGCGCTGCAATCAGACACGCCGCACTTGCCGTAAGGGCCGCGGTGCGGGCATTTTTCAGGTATTTGCGTATCCATTCGGCAATACCCAGCACACCCAGACCAACCCAGATACAGAAGGTCTGGAATGAACCTACTACGGAGTAGTCGCGTTCGCGCGGCTCAAACGGAGGCTGGTTCATATAAATGTTGATGAGAATACCTGTGAACAGGAATAGAATCATCACCACCCAGGCGTCTTTATTGCTGCGCTTGAACTGGAGCGACATACCAATAATTCCGATGATCAGCGGGAGGAAGAAATAGGTATTACGCGCCTTGTTGTTCTTCAAATCGTCCGGAAGATTACTTTGTTTTCCGGTATTGAGGTAATCAATCGGGGCAATGCCGCTGAGCCAGTTACCGTCGAACTGAGTATTGCCCAGCATGGCCTGTTGGTCGTTCTGCCTACCCACGAAGTTCCACATGAAGTAGCGCATGTACATGTAGTACAACTGGTAGCTGAGGAAATAGCGAAGGTTATTCGCGAAGGTGGGTTTCTGGGCGCGCAGGGCTTTCAGTTGTTCCTGTTCGTCTTCAGAAAGTCCGCCCTGGGCCGCTTTGTTTTGAAGCGCGTTAATCATACCCTGGGTTTTTTCCATACCACCCCAGTAGCGATAACCGATATCGTCATTCTCTTTTGCCTTGCCCATGCGGGGGAACAAGGTCGTGTAGCGCTCGTCAAACTTGTAGTCGTACTTGGCACCGGCCAGTTTGTATTCAGATGAATCGGCATACCACTTCTCTCCCACTTCTTCTGTTTCCACCGGAGGCGCGTTGAAGTAAGGACCATAAACCAAAGGACGGTCGCCGTATTGTTCACGGTTGATATAGCTCAGCAGGTTGAACATATCTTCCGGGTTGTTCATGTCAATGGCAGGATTGGCCATAGAGCGCAGCACCACCATGGTATATGTGGAATAACCCAGCAGGATGAAGCTCACGGACAATACCGCCAGATTCAGCAGATATTTTCCGCTGCGTATGCTGTAGCGGATTCCGTAAACCAGCAGCGCGATGAGCAGGGCAATACCGAATAATACCCCGCTGTAGAAAGGCATTCCAAGGCTGTTCACAAACAGCTTGTCCATATTGGCCAGATACCAAACGGTACCGGGGATAATTCCTTTCATGATGAAGCCCAGTACACCAAGCGACACCACGAAGGCAATCAGCAGACCCTTGCGGGTTACGGAATAACGGCGGAAATAATAAACGAAGGAAACTGCGGGGATGACCAGCAAGTTCAGCAAGTGTGTGCCAATGGCCAGACCTGTGAAGTAAGCGATGAGCACCAGCCAGCGGTCTCCTCCCGGTTTATCGGCATCCTGTTCCCAACGCAACACCGCCCAGAAGGTCAATGCGGTGAAGAAGGAACTGAGTGCATAAACTTCAGCTTCCACCGCGCTGAACCAGAAGGTATCGAGGAACGTATTGGTGAACGCCGCAGTAAGGCCCGCGCCGAAAATCAGGATATTACGACCTGCGCCGTTTTCACCTTCAGTAGAGGTTCCGAGCATTTTCTGGGCCAGGTAGGTGGTAATCCAGAACGTGAACATCACGCAGCCTGCACTGGCAGCAGCCGACATAGCGTTGATGCAAATGGCTGCCAGAGCTGGACTCGGGGCAAAGAGTGAGAATATCCGACCGAGCAGCAGGAAGAACGGCGCTCCGGGTGGGTGAACTACCTGTAATTTGTAGGCTGCAGACAGAAATTCACCGCAGTCCCATAAACTTACCGAGGGCTCCAGGGTGAGCATGTACACCAGGAAGGAAACGGCAAAGGTTCCCCATCCCAGTAAGGTATTTATACGCTTGAAAGACATCATAGTCGGTATTAATCCGGGCGAAAATAAGGATTCAACCTCATTGAACCCTCAGGGTTTCATTTTTTCAGCCGCAACACGCAATCGCTGCACTGACTTTTCCTGGCCCAGAAGCGCTATCATTTCATATACAGGCGGACCCGCTGCCGCACCGCTCACGGCGAGACGCAATAACTGCATCCACTGTCCTGCACTTTGTCCCGCTGCTTCGCATTGCTCTTTAAACATGGTTTCTGCATTTGCCGGCGTTAATTCATCAGCTTGTGCATACGTATCGGCAAGTTTCCGCATAAACTCCGGAGTTTCGGGTTTCCATTTTTTAGCCAGCGCACCTTGATCATACACTTCCGGGTCGCGGAAGAAATAGCTGCCGTCCCGGATAATTTCTTTCGGGAAATTCACCTTTTCACGCATCAGACTCACCACAGCGCTGAGGTATGTCAAGTCCGGGTCAAATCCAGCCGATTGCGCAATGGGTAAAAGTTCTTCGGCAATGGCTACCGGATCTCGTTCCATCAGGTAGTGGTGGTTGAACCACAGCGCTTTATCCAGGTCGAACTTGGCACCGCTCTTACTCACTTTTTCCAGGCTGAAGGCTTCAATCAATTCTTCCATGGTAAACAACTCCCTGTTAAAGCTGGGATGCCAACCTAACAGGGCCAACATGTTCACTACTGCTTCAGGGGAATACCCTGTTTCGCGGTAACCCGATGAAACTTCAGCGCTGGCCGGATCCTTCCATTCCAGAGGAAATACCGGGAAACCCAGCCTGTCGCCATCGCGCTTGCTCAGCTTACCATTGCCTTCCGGCTTAAGCAGCAGGGGCAGATGGGCAAAAACAGGCATCACGTCTTCCCAGCCGAAATAACGGTACAGCATCACATGAAGCGGTGCACTGGGCAGCCATTCCTCACCCCTGATCACATGACTGATCTGCATGAGGTAATCATCAACCACATTGGCCAGATGATAGGTTGGCATGCCATCGCTCTTGAACAATACCTTGTCGTCCATCTGGCTGGTATTCACCACCACCCAACCGCGAATAGCATCGTGGAAACGCACTTCTTCCTTGCGGGGAAGTTTGATGCGCACCACGTAGGGGTCTCCGTTCTCCAGCCTGCGTTGCACTTCATCGGCAGGGAGGGTGAGCGAATTATTCATGCTCATACGGCTCACGGCATCATATTGTGCGGGCATGCTGCCTGCTTTCAGACGCTCGCGCATAGCTTCCAGTTCTTCAGGGGTGTCAAAAGCGTAATAGGCATGACCGGAAGCCAGCAATTGCTCAGCATATTCGCGGTACATCGGCTTGCGTTCGCTCTGGCGATAAGGCGCATGAGGGCCACCCACATGAGGACCTTCATCGAAACGAATGCCTACCCAACTCAGCGATTCCAGGATATAATCTTCTGCACCCGGAACAAAGCGGTTCTGGTCGGTATCTTCGATACGCAACAGACAATCGCCGCCGTGCTTCTTTGCAAACAAATAATTATACAGGGCGGTGCGCACCCCACCGATATGCAGCGGGCCGGTGGGACTGGGTGCAAAACGCACACGTACACGTCTTTCCATAAGGCCGCGAAATTAGTGCTTTTTCGACGGGCTACCGGCAGCGCGGGCCTGTGCGCACACGAATTTCCGAAGCATGGGCGGTATCTTTGCACTATGGCCCGGGTGGTTGTCGGACTCAGCGGAGGTGTAGATTCCTCTGTAGCTGCTCTTTTGCTGCAGCAAGCAGGGCATGAGGTCATTGGCATGTATATGCGCAACTGGCACAATGCCGACGTAACCATCAACAACGAATGTCCCTGGATTGACGACAGCAACGATGCCATGCTCGTGGCTGAAAAACTCGGAATCCCTTTTCAGGTAATTGACCTCAGTGAGGCCTACCACAAACGCATTGTGGAATACATGTTTTCCGAATATGCCGCGGGGCGCACGCCCAACCCGGACGTGTTGTGCAACCGGGAAATAAAGTTCGATGTGTTCATGCAGGCCGCCCTCAAGCTGGGCGCTGATTTTGTGGCTACCGGTCATTATTGCCGCAAAGAAGAAACCATCATCAACGGACAGAAGATTTATCAGTTGATGAGCGGCAGGGATTCCAACAAGGACCAAAGCTATTTTTTATGTCAGGTGAAGCAGGAACAATTAGCCAAAGCCCTGTTTCCCATTGGGAATCTTCAAAAATCTGAAGTGCGCAGACTGGCCTTGGAGGCGGGATTACATACTGCAGAAAAGAAGGATTCTCAGGGCTTGTGTTTTGTAGGGAAGGTGAAACTTCCGGTATTCCTTCAACAGCAACTCGAACCCAAACCAGGATTAGCAATAGAAATACCGGCAAATCATCCTAAAATACAGCGAAGCGCGTCCGGTACCTCAATACCCAAACCGGTGCATTGGCAGGAGGCTGACGGCTTAGCCATCGGGGAACATCCGGGAGCGCACTTCTACACCGTAGGCCAACGCAAAGGCCTGCACATTGGAGGCAAGCCGGAGCCATTATTCGTGATACAAACCGACACTCGGCACAACCTGGTATTCCTTGGGCAGGGCGCCGAACATCCTGCACTTTATGCACCGGGACTATTCATAAAATCGGAAGATGTTCATTGGATCAGGGAAGATTTAGCGCTGAAGCCCGGCATGAACATGGATGTACACTTGCGCATCAGATACAGGCAGGAACCTTTCGAAGCCCGGCTCGATTGCACAGAAGAAGGAATGTACGTTCACTTTGCCAATCCACAGAAAAGCGTAACCCCCGGGCAATTTGCGGCCTGGTATGTTGGGGATGAATTGCTGGGAAGCGGTGCCATTTTTTTCTGAGGCGCAAACCCTTGCCCTCATTGGCGTATGACATTTCCATGACATTTCCATGACAAATGTTGCGGAGAATTTTTTGTATTTTCCCGCGCTGAAAGCCATTATGAAAAGATTGTTACTTCTTCTACTAGGGGTTTTTGCGTTTGGATCTGTCCGGGCGCAGATATCTTCCAAGGGCACAGAATTTTTCTTCACGTTCTCACAGATTGACCTTAACCCCGATAGCATGCTGGTGTTTGTAACCAGCGACGTGAATACTACTTTCACCATTGAGAACCCCAGAGTAACGGGGACCTTGAAAAACTATTCCGTAACTGCCAATAAAATCACCCGCATCAACATGCCGGTGTCGAACTTCTATCTGACCGGCTCAGAAACGGTGCAGAATCTGGGTTGCCGGATTAAGTCAAAGGACCCTGTATATGTGTACTTGCTGAACCTGAAAGAGTTCCGTACTTCCGGAACCTTCGTTCTCCCGGTGGCGGCGCTGCCCTACAACACGGAATTTATCGTTTCCAGCTACACTCCGACGTACCGCACGAATATGACCGGTACACCCCAATTCTCTCAGGCGCAGTTTGCTATTATTGCCATTGACGACAATACCCCGATTGAAATCATTCCGAAGTCGCGCACCGACAAAGGCAAAGTAGCCGGAACGCCTTTTTACATTACCCTATCACGTGGACAGGTTTATCAGGTACAAAGCCACCTGAACGACGGCAGCACGGCTAACCCGCCTACAACCTCCGGTGATTTAAGCGGTACTATTGTGCGGGTGCGAAACGCGTGTAAACGCATCAACGTTTTTTCGGGAGCAGAAAGTGTGATTTTACCTTCATCGGCCTGTCAGGGGCGTGAGCACCTGTGGGGGCAGTTATACCCGTCGAACGTTTGGGGCATGAAGTATTTTATCAGCCCTTTCGTTGCTTCTACAAGAGGATATATCTACCGCGTCTATCCTTTGATAGACAACACCACCATCTATGTCGGAGGCACCTCTGTGGGAACCTTTAACCGCACCAACTGGTACCAGGAAGATGTTACTACTGCTGCAGCCCGATGCATCACTGCGAACAAACCTGTAATGGTAGCTCAGTACATGAAAGGCAACAACTGCAGCGGTTTGAACGATGGTGACCCTGCGATGGTGATGATACCCGCCAGCGACCAGGTAGTTCGTTCCGCTGTGGTGGGTACGGCCAATACACGAAACCTTACCGACCACTATGTAAACATCATCGTGGACCAGAAATTTAAAAGTAGGGTAAAATTGAATGGTACCGCCGTTTCTGCAGGCAGCTTCACCAATGCCTGTAACAACATGTGCTATGCCCAGATTAAACTGGCATATTACGGCTCTCATACCCTTTCCTGCGACAGCGGTTTCCAGGTGATGACCTATGGCTTCGGAAACTATGAAAGTTACGCATACTATTCCGGTGCCAACTTTGAAGATCTTCGATATGATATCACCCTTATTCAGAAAAATCGTTGCCCCAGCTACCCGGTAACCTTCATCGGCTCAGGCACGAATGCACTCGGTTATACCTGGTACTTCGGTGATGGAGGAAAGGATACCGGCTCAAAGGTTACTTATCGCTACACGAAACCCGGCAGTTACATCGCCCGTATGGTGGTGAAAATTCCAGGTATATGCGGAACCTTTGACAGCGTGGTGCGCACTAAGGTGGTGGACGTATTCCCCGGCCCTTCACCCAACCTGCCGGATACCATGCTGGTGTGTGCCGATACGCTCAAAATAACGCTGGATGCAGGTTTCAGTACCAAATTCCTGTACAAATGGCAGGACAGCAGCAGCAAACAAACCTATCTGGCCACCAAACCGGGTAAATACTGGCTGCGCGTTCGCGATACCTCGTCCAATTGTACGGTATTTGATTCTACCCGGATTGTTTTTGCGAATAAGTTGAAGGCTGCTTATGCGGCGGACAGCACCCTGCCCTGCTTTGGTAAAAACTTCTTCTCACTACGGGATTCGAGCAAGGTAAGCGGAGATAAGATTACCACCTTCCGATGGACTGTTAAATATCCATCCAAGGATTCCATTCTGAAAACCGAGAAGATTAAGGTATCCTTCCAGAATACGGGAAGCTATATCCTTAAGTATTATGTAAAAACACAAAAGGGCTGCACGGATAGTACAAGTGGAACACTCACTGTGTATGACCGTCCAACGGCTGTGTTTACCGTGGATACCAACAGAAGGTGCCAAGGCGTTCCGTTTAAATTCACAGCCTCATCTACCACACCTGCCGGAACCATACGTTCGTACAACTGGCAATGGGGTGATGCCAGCATTGGCAGCGGACCCGCACCTTCAAAGGCATACAGCTACCACGATACCTTCACTGTACGTCACATTGTAATTACCAGCTTCGGATGCCGTGATACCATGGACTCTTCTGTGGTAGTTATGCCCAAGCCGGTGATGAAATACACCGTGAGCGATACCGCATTGTGTCTGCGCGGCAACAAATTCACCTTCATCAACAAAACAAGCATCCCATTGGGAAGTTACCTGTTCGACTGGTCTTTCCCCGGGCAGAGCTTCATCAATACAGATACCGTGCGCAGGGTGTTTGCCAATGCAGGCCCCGTGAGTTTCACGCTTACCGCTACTTCTGATGTGGGTTGCCGGGATTCTGTACGCGGAACCATACAGGTTTTCCCCCACCCAACAGCCCGCATCAGCCTGACTCCAAGTGCCAGTTGTATCAACGGCCCGGCCTTCAGGATTAAAGACAGCAGCGCCATCAGTGCCGGTGCACTGAAAGCACGAAACTGGACTCTGGGCGACGGAAATACAGATACCGCTACATTGATCAGGAGCAAACGCTACAGCAGTGCCAATGTGTACACCATTACGCTGATTTCCACCTCGAATAAGAATTGTAAGGATACCACCACCGCGAAAGCTACAGTATATGCCAAGCCCAATGCCGATTTCAGCATCAGTAAGGCTGCGCAGTGTGTGGCGAAAAACCGATTTACCTTCACCGGCACCGGAACCTATCTGCAACGTTTGTGGTCATTCGGCGACAATACCTTCGATACCGGAATGGTTCGGGTTAAGAACTATGCTGATACCGGAACTTACAATGTGCGCAGCATTGCACGCAATGCCAATGGCTGTCTTGATACCGTAACGAAACAGGTGAAAGTGCTTCCGGCGCCGACGGCCTTCTTTAGTTCATCGCCTGATAGTACCTGTCTGGGTAACACCACCCGCTTTACCAATGGTTCCTACTTCAATGGTGGTACCATATCAGGATACTCCTGGGATTTTGGCGATGGAAGCACGGCCGGCAACACTGCCAACCCCGTGAAAAAATACGGTACTTATGGCAGATTTAAAGTACGTCTGGCAGCTCTGGGTAGCAATGGATGTAACGATACCATTTATAAGAACGTGCGCATTTACGACAAGCCCATTGCTGCATACGCTGTAAATGACAGCACCCAGTGCTTCGACGGACACTCCTTTGTATTTACCAACAACTCCACGGTGCGTGAAGGAAGCATCACCGTGTATAACTGGAATCTTGACCAGGGGGTTACCTCGTCAGTAAGAAATCCTGCCAACCGCAGCTTCAGCGCCATTGGCAGCTACCGTACTTCTCTGATAGTCAGCACCAATTACGGCTGTAGTGATACTGCCGATATGGGCTTATACGTTTACCCCAGTCCTACCATCAGCTTCACTGCGGATACGGCCTGTCAGGGTGAAGACTTCTTCTTCACAGGTAATGCTTCGGTTGTGCCCGGCAGCATTCAGTCTTACGCCTGGACCTTTGGCGACGGAGGTACCTCAACTGCACAGAACCCAACCTATAAGTATAAGAACAGCGGCACCTTCACCGTGAGCTTTACCGCTATTTCAGACCAGGGATGCTCCACTGTACTCACCGTGCCCGGTGCTGCACTTTCTTTGGTGAAACCTGTAGCCGACTTTGGCACTGCTCACCTCGGTTCCCGCGGTTTTGAAAGCGATTACCAGTTTGCTGACCGCAGCAGCGGTGCCACTGACTGGTTGTGGACCTTCGGCGACGGACAGAGCAGCACCACACAAAATCCCAAGATTACCTTTAATGATACCGGCAGGATGCGGGTAGAATTGTTCGTAACCAATGCCGATGGTTGCAGCGATACCAGTGTGAAGTTCCTGCTGCTGAAACCGGAACTTATGTGGTGGGTACCAACTGCGTTTACCCCCAACCGCGACACTAAAAACGAAGTTTGGGGTCCCGTGGGCCTTTCAGGTACCATCAGCTACCACATGCAATTGTTCAATCGCTGGGGTGAATTAATCTGGGATAACAAGAACCCTAACCTCGGATGGGATGGAACCTATAATGGAACACCGGTTCAAGAAGGTGTTTACCCATGGACCGTATGGCTGCGCTATATTGATGGCAGGTTC
>JAGWYC010000037.1 GCA_018969565.1 Bacteroidota bacterium
ATTCAACTGCGCTGGATTGCGCTGTTTCGTGTATTTACCGACCTGGCAGGCCTGGGCGATGGCATGAACGACGGAGGCCAACTGGCTCACCTTGGTGGCGCGGCCTTCGGTCTGCTCTATGCACTAAACCTGAAAGGCGCCTTGCCTTCGTGGATGCAAATTTCTTTCCCCAAGAAAACAAAAAAGCCTAAGCGCAGTCATAAAGTCTGGATCAACAGCCCTGATACTACAGGAGGAAAGCGAAAAACAGGCACATCCAAACCCAATCAGGCAGAAATTGACGCTATTCTGGACAAAATCAACCAAAGCGGCTACCAAAGCCTGAGTGAAGAAGAAAAACAAACCCTGTTCAGGGCAAGCAGCGATTGATATGGGAACGTCGTGGCTGATGCGGGTGCTGAATGTACTGGCCCTCCCTTTTTTCGGAGCGGTGAGCGTAGGGCTGCTTCTATCCTGTGCAGCTCCCTATGTGGACCCCAGGTCCACCACCCTATTCGCCTTCGCGGGCTTGGCCTACCCTTTTTTCCTGCTGATCAACCTGTTCTTCCTGATTTACTGGACCATGCAATTGCGCAAACGCGCAATTATCACGCTGCTGGTGATGCTGCCCGCCCTGAATTTCGCCGGTGCCTACCTGCAATTCGGGGCTAAACATCTGCCCTCCGACAAGGACGGAATCCGTATGGCTTCCCTGAATACACAGCTCTTCGGCCACCACCAAGGCATCAATACCGCCGAACAGGTGGCCGATGCTATGGCTAAAGAACAACTTACCCTGGTATGTATGCAGGAATTTCTGAACAAAGGACAGGGCGACAGCAGTACGGTGAAATTCTTCCAAAAAAGACTGCACCTGCCCTATGTCTATTTCGAAAAACTCAACGACGGCCGTAAATACGGACAATATGGGATGTTGATTCTCAGTCGCTATAAACAGATCAGGCGGGGCATCATCAACTTCGCCTACAATACCGGCAATATGTGTATCTGGGCCGATATGCTCTACGGAAGAGATACCGTGCGCGTGTACAACTTACACCTGCAATCTATCCGCTTTGGCCGTTCTGATTACCGCTTCATCAAACAGGGCGCTGAAGACAACGAAAAAAGATTCGAAGGCAGCCGCAACATCCTGCGCCGTATGCACCGTGCCTGGAAGATGCGCGCCGAACAGGTGGATTCTGTGCGTGCACACATCGATGTCTGTCCTTACCCGCTCATCCTCACCGGCGACTTCAACGATGTGCCCATGAGCCATGCCTACCACCGCCTGTCGCAAGGCCTGCAAGACGCCTTCCGGGAAAGCGGCTCAGGGCTGAACCGCACCTATCAGGGACCTTTCCCCAGCTTCCGTATAGATTACCTGCTGCACAGCCCTTACTTTCAATCATTTGACTATCATACGGATGCGGAGGTGCCCAGCGACCATAAAATGATTCTCGGCACCCTGGTATCGGGTAAAATCTGACCTGAGTCATAACCCCGGCCTCCCTCCGCCCGTAATTTTGCAAGCCATGACGGTACTGCACAACCGCATCAACAAGAAAGAACTCAAGGCCAGAATCATGGCCGACCCTACACCGCGCACCACCATTTCCTTCTATCGTTACTTTCCCATTGAAGACCCGCAGGAATTTCGTGACCGTCGTTACCGCGAATGGGCGGCGCTGGGTGTGTTCGGTCGTGTGTATGTAGCGCAGGAAGGCATCAACGCGCAAATCAGCGTGCCCACGGAAAACGTGGACCGCTTCCGCGAAGCGCTGTATCAACTTCCCGGACTGGCCGATACCCGCCTGAATTACGCGGTGGACGACAATGGAAAGTCGTTCTATAAGCTAGACCTGAAAGTGCGCCGGAAAATCGTGGCCGACGGCATTGACGACCCGGCCTTCAACCCCGCCGACACAGGCACGCACCTCAAAGCAGAAGACTGGAATCGTCTTTCAGAAGAGAAAGATGTGGTCATCGTGGATATGCGCAATCAGTACGAGAGTGAGGTTGGCCATTTCGAAGGCGCCATCCTGCCCGACTCTGATACCTTCCGCGAAGAACTCGACAAGGTGATCCAGCTGATTGGCGATGAGAAGGACAAGAAGGTGATGATGTACTGCACCGGGGGCATCCGCTGTGAAAAGGCCAGCGCCTGGATGAAGTACAACGGGTTTCCGAATGTGTTTCAGCTGGAAGGCGGCATCATACAGTATGCCCGGCGGATTAAAGAACTGGGACTGCCCAGCAAGTTCCACGGTAAGAATTTCGTGTTTGATCAGCGCCTGGGCGAGCGCATCACGCCGGAGGTGATTGCCAAATGCCATCAATGCGGCAAGCCGGCCGATACCCATGTAAACTGCGCCAACGACGCCTGCCACCTGTTGTTTATCCAGTGTGAAGACTGCAGCAAGACCATGGAAGGATGTTGTTCAGAAGACTGCCGCGCAGTGATACACCTTCCGGAAGAGGAACAGCGCGCATTGCGGAAAAGTATGCGCAAACACAGCGGCACGGCCCATTACCGAGGGCTGAGGATGATGAAGGAACAAAAATGAAAACGGCCTTCTCCCGGGTTTAATCTGCTGCTTCCGCCTTCAGCGAAACTCCAAGGGCCGCGTTGATGAGCTTCAGGGCATCATGTACAGGCATGGGCTCCAGACGGCCTGTATAGCGTTTTTCTACCCAGTCAGGCTGCATGGAAATGCGCACATTATAATGCTGTTCCAATCGGGAAACAACTTCAGACAAAGCTTCGCTGCGGAATACCAGCACGCCCTGCTTCCAGGCCCAGGAAAGACTGTCTCCGGGAAGGGCGCTCAACTGTCCGGTGCTCAGATCCAGCGCAGCTGCCTGACCCTTGTTCAGTTCGGTAAATTCACTGCCCGCCTCCACACGCACCCGACCGCGGGCCACGTCCACACGCACCAGCGATTTCCCCTCTCTAACATTAAACGCAGTTCCCAGCACGCTGATCTGCGCCTTGCCTGCCTTCACCACAAAAGGCAGGGAAGATTTCTGCACATTAAAATAGGCTTCACCATGTAATTCAATACGGCGCTGTTCTTTATTAAAACCGGGTTCTACCCAAATAGACGAACCTGAGTTCAGGGTGACTGCGCTGCCGTCGGGCAAGGGTACCTGTCTTTGTTCTCCGTAAGCGGCATTATAATAAAGCGCGGTTTCCATACCCTTCTTCGGGGCACGGTACCAAAACGTGAAATACGCTGCCGCCAGCAATGCCACAGAAGCGGCTATGGAAAGGCTTATAGTCAGGAAGCGCTGATTGCCTTCCCAACGTTGCTTGTTCCCGTTCAGTCGGGCCTCCAATGCTTCCCAGTTGGCACTTTGGCTTTCCGGATAGCGGTACTGGCTCGCCAGATTCCATGCCTTGCGCAGGCGCTCCTGTTCCTCGCCGGAATCCTCCGGCAACAACTCCTGTTCCTCCCCTGCCAGATGCGCAGTGATACGCCTTAGCTGCTCTTCGTTCATCACTTTCTGCTTACAGCGTCTTTACTTCCTGCCTGGCCAATACCTGAAGATAATGCTGCCTGATGGCCTGGTAGGTGGCCGCGTGGTGCGGGTTGTTCTTGAGCCATTCGCGGATAAACCGTTCTTCCTCGGCGGTGCTCCATCCGGCCAGGTGCTTGGTGATGATGTTGGACTGAAGATGCTCTTTCATGGTGGCTTCCGCATATCCATACAGGATTTTCGGACTTATCCCCCAAAAAAATCTTCAGCGCAGCTGACGGTAGTAGGCGTCCAGCATTTGCCGGTACCATTCGGAAAGCTCGGGTGGCAAACGGCGCAGCGCTTCCTGTTCGCGACGCTTTTGTTCCATCCACGCCTGCAGGTCCGGCGGTGGTGTGGCAGGCAACGCCGGCGGACGCTTGGCTTCTCTTTGCTCGTCTTGCTCCTGTTCGCGTTCCGCCTTTTCGTGCTCCAGCAGTCGGGTTTCTATTTCGCGGTGTCGGTTCATTACCGCAGGGTCCAGTTGCTTGTTCAGCAGACGGCGCTCCTGCTCCTTCATCAGTTCTTCTGTTTGCCGGATTTCCCGGGCCTGCTCGCCCTTGCCTTGTTCTTCCAGCGCGCGGCGTGCCTTTTCCAGTTCCCGACGCATGGCCTCCTGCTGTGCCGCCATCCGCGCAAACTGCTCGCTGAGCTGCTGCTTCTGTCCTTGTTGTCCGGGCTTGCCCTGCTGCTGCATCTGCTGCAACATTTTACCCAGTTGCTGCTGCATCTGGTTGAGCTGTGGTTTAGGCTTCCCGCCCTTACCTCCCTGCTTGGGGTTATTGCAGGATTTGCTGCTCTTGGCCTGCTGCTGCATCTGCTGTTGCATCTTCTGCATGGACTCGCTGAGCATCACCGCCAGGTTGTTCATGCCCGTCATGGCGTACTGCTGTCGGGTGCTGATGAAGTTCATGTCGCGGGTGCGAACGCGTGCCAGCGCCTGCTCCAGGTTGCTGTTGATGCGGTTTACTTCCTTGTTGATGAAGCTCTGCACGGCAATCTGTCGCTTAGACAGAGCGAACAGGGAGTCGGCAATCATGTTCGCTTCTTCCTGAATGCGTTTTTGTTCCTGGGCCAGCGCCACGTAGCGGGGCGAGTATTCACGCTGCTCCTTCATGTCCTGCATCACCTGCTCCTGCTTGAACGAAAGGGCGATGAGGTTCTCCAGCAACTGCCGTAGGGTCTGATAATCTTCTTCGTTGCGCTGCGCGCGGGAAGCCGCCAGCGACTGACGCATCTTGTCGGCAGCCTCCTTCAGCTTATCGGCAGCACTGCGCTGCTTCGAGGCCGCCTGCTGTCCCTTGCCGCTCTTCATCTGATCGGAAGCCTGCTGCATCTGCTCACCCGCCTGTTGCTGTTCCGAGCCGGCCTGATCCAGGTCCATGGGCTGCTCCAGTTCCTCATTATCGCGGCGCAGTTGTTCCTGTTCCTGTTGTATCTGTTCCAACTGATTCTTCAGTTGATCCTGCTGCTGCTTTAAGGACTCATCCGGCTTGGGCTGGGCGGCGGTTTTTTCGGAAAGTTCTTTCTGCTTTTGCGCCAGCTCATCCAGACGTCCGGCAAGGTCTTCCGCCTTCTTCTCTACCTGAAGCTGCTTGAACTGCTCACGGGCTGCCTCCAGTTGCTTTTGAAGGTCCTGACGGTTTAGTTGCATCTGCTGCATCTGCTTCTGAAGCTCGTCCTTGTCCATCTGCTTCAGTTGCTCTTTGAGCTTTTCGAGCAATTCCTTGAGTTCAGGATTGGCCAGCTCCTCGAACAGTTTGCGCACTTCCTGTTCCCGCTGCAGCAGCTCTTCGCTCAGGCGATTGGTTTCCTGCTGCTGACGGCTGAGCTGCTCCTGCTGCTTGCGGATTTCCATAATCTGGTCCTGCATGCGCAATTGCTCTTCGATATGCTTCCGGGCGCGCTCCTGGTCTTCCCAGTTCATCTGACGCTGCTCGGCCATGCGCCGGCGCAGTTCTTCTTCATTCTTCTGCTGCTTACGCATCTGCTGCATGGCTGCCTGCATGTTTTTATCCAGACGGTTTTCCCCTTCCTGTACTTCTTTACGCAGCTCGTCCAGGCCGGCCTTGCGCAGGGTTTCCGGACTGCTGCGGGTGGCCTTGCTGCCGTGTACACCATCATTGTCCCACACCTCGAAGAAGTATTCCACCTCGTCGCCGGGTTCCATGCCAAGGGAACTCAGGTTTACCCCATGCACAAAAGCCACATCACGGCCCTGGGGTACGTTGACGGGAATGCTCTGCGTGGGCAGGTTCATCTTCCCGGCCATGCCTGCGCGGGTAAAACGGTAGTGGAACAGGATGCGGGACACGCCGTAATCATCCGAAGCACTGCCCCGGAACCAGATCTGGTTTTGCAGACCGCTGTCGCCATTGCGCTCCGGCCTGATTTGCGGATAGGCGTCGGGGATGACACGCAGCAGCACCTTCACCGAGTCGCGGCTGCCGGCAATGCTGTTGGAGGGGATGAATACCGCCTCCCCGGATTTCAGCGCCCGTTTTTTCAGGCTGAACCAGCCGCGGGCATCTTTGGAAGCCAATTGCTGTGCGCCTTCCGGCAGTTGCACCTGAACGGCATCGGTATAGGCCGTTTTCAGTGTCCAGTTGATCCAGGTGCCTTCCGGAACCTGCAACTCGGCGAAGCCCTCACGGGTTTCGTTCTTCAGTCCCACGTAGGACGGATATTCCAGCGCGGCGCTCAGCCCGTTCAGGGAAGCCACCTGTATGGTTTCAATGCGGTAGGGGTCAGAGAAGAAGCCTGCGGCTCCCAGGTTGAATTCCAGCGGGGCACGCAGTTCTTCAAAGCGATATACGAAGCGTCCGTCATTGCGGCGCGTCATGTTGATTTCACGGCCATCCAACAGCAGCGACAGCTCATCGGGCAGGGTTTTGCCTTCCAGGCCGGCTACCAGTTCAAGCGAGGCACCCGCCTGTACACGCAGGTTCTTGTTGTAGAGCACAAAGCGGAAAGGCGCTTCCTGCTTGAACTGACGGCGGTATTCAATCAGGCGGCGCGTTCCTTCAGTGAACACACTGCTTTGGAACAACAGGATGATGGCGATGAGCGCAGCGGGAACCGCGGCATAGCGCGCGAGTTTCCGGTTTTCGCGGAAGTTAATGGCGGCGGTAAAACGCACCGGTCTGAGGGCTTCTGTTTTCTGACGGATGCTTGCCTCCAACAGCGGTTCTGTGGCACCGCCCTGCTGCATTTGCTGCAGTTGCAGGGTGTTCAGCAGCTTGTCGCTCACCTCCGGGAAATGCCGTCCTACAATGAGTGCGGCTTCTTCATAGGAAATCACCTTGCCGATGCGGTACAGTTTCAGCAGCGGCGTGATGATGTAGCGCAGCAGCACATAGCCCGACATGCCTACGAAGCCGAAAAACAGCACTGCGCGGATGGCGGTGGGAAAACGCCCGAAGAATTCGCTCAGGCTGAGCAGGATAAAAGCGCTGCCCAGCAGAGCCAGAGAGAACAGCGCCCCGCGCAGCAGTTGATTCCGGTAATATTTCCGGATAAAGGCATCCAGCCTTTGAATCAGGAAATCCTGCCTTGCTTCCACACGAACAAAATTACGAAAAGGGCGTGCACTGTTGGATGAAAAGAAAAAGGATACCGAGCAACCCTAAAAAGCGGTAGCCGATCGAAGGCCGGCCACCGAGCGGAGTCGAGGTGCCCTGCATGCATCATTCCGATATATCATCCCTCCCGAGCGCAGAATAAAAATCTAAACATCGGGCAATCCGGTCTGGAGCTGTGCAATGCTGCGCCCTACAGGTGGACAAGCACACGCTGATTCCAAATAAATCTAGTATATTCGTAATAGGTACAGCTTATGACGTTTAAGATAGTGTGTTCCGTGCATGACAATCAGGTAACCATCACCTTACCCCCGGATTTCAGCGACCGGAAAGAAGTTACAGTTATTGTGGAAGATGCTGTAGATGACCGTGCAAAAAAGTTTGAATTGATGAAACAGGCCGCGCAGGATCCACTATTCTTAGATGATATCAGAGAAATCAGAGAAGATTTTGATTTGATTGACGAGGAAATTGGATGAGGATTCGAAAATGGTCCATTTATCGGGCCGACCTTGACCCTGTTGTTGGCTCAGAACAAGGAAAATCAAGACCGGTTCTGGTCATCAGTGAAGATGAAATAAACGACCTGCTGAACATTGTGAATGTCATACCGATAACCAGCAGAAAATCAGGTAGAACAATATATCCCAACGAGGTTTTAATACCCGCTAATAATTTTGGACTTAGCAATGAATCAATTATTCTATGCCATCAAATAAGAACTCTTGATAAGCAAAGGCTAACCATAGAATACGGGCAATTGAATGATGAACAGAGAAGGAGTGAAACGATAGATGCATTGTGTTTTCAACTTGGGATTAATAGAAGTATCGGCTAATAAAAACCAGTATAAATAAATCCTGGAATTCTGTAAATGCATATAAAGTAATGAATTTAAATTTCCAACGGATGGGTTAGGTATTTAACTATTAATTGACTAAGCGATGTTGTGCTTCTTCAAGGATCTCATAAACTGAGAAGATTCAAGATTCTACGGATGTATCGTCACTACGCCTGCTCCCACCTATATGCGTAAACAATGAACTGTGGGGTTGGGGGCGTAGTCGAGCCACATTAAATGAACATCAGTAAACACGCCCCCACTGTGGTTCGTGGTTCCCCGCCGCTCGCTTCACTCTTGCGCCTGCCCCCCCTGTCGTTCGCTAAACTCACTTACGGGGCAAGCGATTGCTCACACCACTCGGTGCGGGCAGGCACCATGACAGGCTCCCCATAACCACAGAGCACTTACCACTTATCCCTTACCACTTACCACTTCTTTGGCACATCCCTTGCATCCCGTAACTTTGTACATCAAGCACCCATGAACCGCACTTATTCCCTTGTCATCGCCGCGCTTCCCCTGTTGTTTGCCTGTGGCCGTCATACCCAGCCTCTGCAAAGCAGCGCCAACACTTCTTTCAAAAACGTGCAGCAAAGCAAACCCGCCGATGCACCGGTGCTTACCTGGTACGACTTTGAAGCCGGCTACCAAAAGGCAGTAAAAGATAAGAAAATCCTGCTGGTGGATGCCTATACCGACTGGTGTGGCTGGTGCAAAGTGATGGACAAGAACACCTATTCCGACGCCGGCATCATCGGCAAGCTGAACGCCAACTTCGTGGCCGTGAAGTTCAATCCCGAGAAAGCCCGCACCTACAAGTTCGGCAACTATACCATGACCAACGACGAGCTGCTGGCCTGGCTGGGCCGCGGGCGCTCCTACGGCTACCCCACCTCCTACTTCTGGCTGGATCCGGGCGTGGGAGAAAACCTGCTGGTGAGCGTTGGCTATGAAGATCCCGCGGCCTTTGGCACTACGCTGGAAACCGTTCTGAAACGCAAAGGAAACTGAGTTGGGTCGCAAGAACGTAGCCTTCACGGTTTACGAACACGTGGAGATAGGCCCGGCGGCGGCTGAAGGCAACTGCGTGGCCCGCGTGGACAACCGCGTCATCTTTGTGAAATACGCAGCCCCCGGCGATATAGCCACCCTGCGTGTGACCGGCAAGAAAAAGAAATTCCTCGAAGCGCGCATCCTCGAGCTGCACCAAGCTTCCCCCCTGCGCAGCACACCCTTCTGCAGCCATTACGGCATTTGCGGGGGCTGCAAGTGGCAACACCTCGACTATCAGGCCCAACTGCAGGCCAAACAACAGCAGGTTGCCGACAATTTAGCCCGTATCGGCGGCGTGGAAGTAGAAGAATTCCGGCCCATCATCGGCGCGGAACATACCCGCCATTACCGCAACAAGCTGGAATTCTCCTTCAGCAACAAAGCCTGGCAGACGGTATTCGACCCGGAACAGCTTGTGCAGGAAGCAGCCCTCGGCTTCCATATCCCCGGCCGCTTCGACAAGATCCTCAACGTGGACACCTGTTACCTGATGCCCGAGCCGGTGAACCAAATCCGCAACGACATCAGGGATTTCTGCCTGTCGCACGACTATAGCTTCTTCAATCCGCACAGCCAAGAAGGATTCATGCGCAACATCATATTCCGCTGCAATACCGCGGGGCAATGGATGCTGCTGCTCAGCTTCGGCTACCAGGACGATGCCAAACGCATCGCGCTGCTGGAACATCTGGCCACACGCTACCCCGAAATCAGCGCGCTGCTGTGGACGGTCAACGAGAAACGCAACGACACCCTGCAGGGGCTGGACATCCACTGCTATAAAGGCGAGCCCTGGCTCACCGAAACCCTGGAGGGCCTGCAGTTCCGCATCCGACCCCAGAGCTTCTTCCAGACCAACCCCGAGCAGGCCCTGCGCCTGTACCGCGAAGCCCGAAACCTGGCCGGACTGAACGGCACGGAGCACGTATATGACCTCTATACCGGCACCGGCAGCATCGCGCTGTTTGTGGCGGCGCAGGCCGCGCAGGTGGTGGGCATTGAATATGTACCCGAGGCCATCGAAGATGCCAAGGAAAACAGCGCCCTGAACGGCGTCAGCAACTGCCGCTTCTTTGCCGGCGACATGAAACAGGTGCTGAACGACGAATTCGTGGCGGCACAGGGCCGGCCCGACGTGATCATCACCGACCCGCCCCGCGACGGCATGCACCCCGACGTAGTCCACAAAATCCTGGAACTGGCCCCCGAGCGCGTGGTGTACATCAGTTGCAACCCGGCCACCCAGGCCCGCGACCTCGCGCTGATGAAGGAACACTACCGCATTGCCGTGGTACAACCCGTGGACATGTTCCCGCATACCCACCACGTAGAAAACATCGCCCTGCTGCTGAAGCGCTGAATTTACCGCACCCTGTCATCCAGCGCATTCTGCTGTCATCCTGAACATCCTGCTGTCATCCTGAACATCCTGCTGTCATCCTGAGCCGGTCGAAGGACGAACCATGGGAGTTTGGAGCATTGTTACAAAATACCCTTCACGCACAAAAACTTAAATGCTTAACCATCAGCTATTTAACCCCATTCCCGGCCTAAACACCTGCGTTTTATACACAACCCATGCAGGAAATCATGCATACATTCTTATATATTTGAGAAACTTCAGGCTCTTGACCGCCATAACCCACGATATGATTCGCCACAAGCAGGAATCCTTCCTCAGGGTGCAGTTTCCTGATGACAAGCAACTGATTCAAGCATTGAAGAAGATGGAGCGCTGTTGTGCCACCCAATTGCCGGAAAGCGGAACCGACCTGGGTTATATTCAGGAATTGTTAGGCCACAACAGCAGCAGAACCACAGAAATCTATACCCATGTCAGCGAAAAGAACCTTCAAGCCATCCGCAGCCCGTTCGACGACCTATGAACCAGCCAAAAAGGGAAACAAAACTAGACCTATACAACAGAATACGGTATATAGGAGATAAGAAACTAGACCTATAAGCGAGTTGTAAGCAATGGTGTTGAACCGTATCCATAAAATAAATTTAGATTAATATAATTTGCTCAAATAAAATTTCGTTAATAATTTTAGAACATACAAATCAATAAATCTATGTCAGAAACAAACTTCTCCTCTTGCGCAAATCCAGAACCATTTATCAGGTTAGGTGCTGCAACCAAAGTTCCAAAATTGAGGTATAGTCTTCCTCAAAGTTCATGTTTAGAATCCAAAGGATATATTCCGCTTGACATTCCAAGTGCTTGGTTTAAGCCTGACCCAAGTATTGGAGCAGCACCTACTGACAACTTTTGGGACGTTGTTGCCAGTCCTGCGGTAGATGTTAACATGATAAAAGGTGCTTTCAGCAATATGCTTGTGAATACTGTGCAAACAGAACCTGTTGTTGGTGTAGTCGACAGTTCATCATTAGTTCTGGCAGACGGTATTGGTCCGATTATAAGTGGGCTTGCAGGAGGTGAAGCAACTTTTGTTGTGAACCCTGCTACAGAAAACACTATCGTTGCAGGGCAAAGTGTAACTGTACTTGCAGAACAGGCAATAAGCGGTATATTACCTGTAATTTATGACGACACATTTGGCAGAAAAAGAGTAAGGTATCAACCTAAGCCTAAATCCATCAATCCCACCATTAGTATAGTGGAACACTATAGAACTTGTCATTATTTGGGCGACTACGGTGCTGGCAGAACATTAAAAACTTTCAGTTTATTACCCGGTGAAAAAACCAAAATCAGCATCAGAAGTTATAAGCAAGTAGTAAGTCAATCCCGAATCACAGAAAACGTACTTGACAGTTTTAGCGAAGAAAGTTCAAATGAGTTAGAACAACTAGTTGAACAGGAAACTCACAGAAAAGATGTAACAGACAGTACCTCTATAAAATCAAGTGAAATTG